>JASFPE010000252.1:0-8407 GCA_050116155.1 Desulfobacterales bacterium | reverse complement strand
CGATGTTGCCGTGCCTGTGGGTAAGGTCGTGTATACGCCGGTTTTAAACGAATACGGTGGATTTGAAACCGATGTCACGGTGACCCGATTTTCCGAAGACTCTTTTTTCATTGTCACCGCTGCCGCTGCGGTGGTTCATGATGAGGATTACTTCAGACGCCGCATCACGGCGGATGCCCGTGTCGCCATCACCGATGTGACCCATGGACATGCCATGTTGGCGCTCATGGGACCCAAATCCCGGGATTTGCTGCAAACGCTTACCAATGCCGGTTTATCCAACGAAGCATTTCCGTATGGCACCGCCCAGGAAATCGATGTGGCCTATGCCAGGCCCTGGGCTTTGAGAATGTCCTATGTCGGAGAACTGGGATGGGAACTATACATTCCGACCATGTTCGCCCTGGCGGTGTTCGATGAGATCCTGGAGAAAGGCAAACAGTTCGGTTTACGCCTGGTTGGAATGCAGGCAGTTAATTCATTGCGTTTGGAAACCGGGTATCGCCACTGGGAGTCGGATATCACGCCGGATGAAACCCCATACGAAGCGGGCCTGGGTTTTGGTGTAAAGCTGGATAAAGGCGATTTCATCGGCCGAGACGCTTTGGCAAAACAAAAGGAATCAGGCCTCAAACGGAAACTGGTTATGTTTACCCTGGATGATCCGGATGTCATGCTTTACGGCAGCGAACCCATGTATCGAGACGGCGTTTGGATGGATAATTTACGATCCGGTGCATATGGCTTCAAGGTGGGATCAGCCGTTGGTATGGGCTATGTGAAATGTGAGGATTCCATTACTGAAGAATGGATCCTGAACGGAAAATACGAACTCGAGGTTCAGGGTAAGATGATACCGGCCAAAGTTCACATCCGCTCTCCCTATGACCCGAAGAATGAACGCACACGGATGTAGTTATATGTTATAAGTTATATGTTATAAGTTATTTGTTAGTCGTTATTTGAATGTATGTCCCAATGCAAGCAAACGATTTATATATAATATTCGGAAGTGCTCATCTTTTTCATAATCGATCACTTATAGCTAATGAAATGAGTGAAGTCAGGGAAGAGCTGGATATCGGGCGGATTTGTGAAACCCCGGCGGTGGCTAAAGGGATTGATGCAAAATTTCGTATTGCCGAGTTGTTGGATTTAGAAATAAATTGTGTCAATATGTTTATGAACAGAGTCGGGATTAATTCTTATAAGTCATTTTAGTTAGAATTGGGTATCCATCTTTTTTGCATAGCTGAGTTCTTTACAAGCTTTTTGGCATGGGCATAGGGCAGGGGGCATGGGGTAAAAGGCAAAAGGCATAGGGCTTGGTGAATGCGGAAGTCGGAATCAGCCTTCGCTAAAGCTATGGCTGACAAGTGCGGAATGCGGAAATGAGAAGGCAAAGTTCGAAGCGCATAGCGCAAAACTTTAAAAGAGAATATGAGAGCCTCGTCGATTTACGGCGGGGCATTTTTGTTGACTGACGCGAACTAATTTATTGACAAGGGGGTTGAAATCTGATGTATTAGATATCACGCTTCAGCCTTGTTAAACCAAAAACCTATAAAAGAATAGTAATATTCTGAAATTACTTTAAAATTATCGGCTATGCTAAATACAAAATCACTGCGAGAACAAGTTTATGAATATCTAAGAGATGAAATTCATAACCGAAATCTTCTCCCGGGTTCAACCATAAATCTAAATAAAATTAGTCAGCAGCTGGGTATCAGCAAAACACCGCTTAGAGATGCCATCATTCAGCTCGAGATCGAAGGCTTTGTTACCATTTTACCCCGGCGCGGTGTAACGGTAAAGAAACTAACCCTTCAGGAAATAAAAGATTCCTATGAAGTTGTTGGCGCACTGGAAGGTTCGGTGATTTTAAACGAATTTGACAAAATTACCGCGTCACACATTACACATATGGAGAAGCTCAATGACGAGCAAAAAGCTGCATTGGAAAACGAGGATCATGAAAATTATTACAAACTCAATTTGAATTTTCATAACATATTTAACAGCCTGTCTGAAAACAAAACCTTGATGCAGCTGATCACCCCCTTTAAGCAGCGTTTATACGATTTTCCCAGGCGAGGCTATATCAAAGAGTGGGAAATGAATAACTGTAACGAACATGATCAATTCATTGATCTCGTTAAAAAGAAAGATCGAGAAGGCGCTGCCCGCATTATGAGAGATGTGCACTGGTCATATACGGTGCAAGAAAAATATATTCTCCAGTTCTACAAAAACGCAAACGGGAACCTGTAGCAACCCGAATATTCTATCAAGATTAATGCGGTTTTGCCGATGATTGACAATACCCGAGACTCATCCCCGCCTTTCAATCCCTATTTTGCGCTGGTCATTGGTGTTTTTGCCGTTTCAACAGGGGCCATATTCGCCCGTATGGCAGACGCTCCAGCTCTGGTGGTCGCAGCCTATCGTCTTGGAATTGCCTCAATTCTTCTGGCTCCCATCACATGGTGGAAGGCCCGCGATGAATTGTTGAATCTATCTATACGGGAACTTGGGCTCGTATTGATCTCGGGGCTTTTTCTCGCCATGCACTTTGCAACATGGATTTCATCCCTGGATTATACTTCCGTTGCCAACAGTGTGGTGCTGGTAAATACCAATCCGCTTTGGGTGGGTCTTCTGACACCGCTGATTGCCAGGGAAAGAATTAAAAGGGCAGCTGTGTTGAGTATCATCATCAGTGTCATCGGGGGCGTTATTATTGGTTTAGGGGATTTTACTGCCGAAAAGCAGGCCCTCTGGGGAGATGGATTGGCGTTGATTGGCAGTATCTGTGCTGCTATTTATCTGTTATTAGGACGCAATCTGCGACGCAAACTATCATTGTTGCCCTATATCTTTGTCTGTTATGGCAGTGCCGCGTTGATTCTGTGGGCGATTGTAATATTGTTGAATTTACCGGTTACCGGATTTAGCACGGAGACCGTTACCGCTTTCTGGGCCATGGCCCTGATATCCCAACTCATTGGACATACCTGCTATAACTGGGCTCTCAAATGGTTTAGTGCCAGCCTGATTGCCATTAGTTTGCTGGGAGAGCCTATCGGAAGTACCATCCTGGCCTATATATTATTTAACGAAGGCCTGACCTGGTGGAAGGTGGTGGGGGGAATCATCATCCTATGCGCCATTTATATTGCAGCATCCACTGAAAATAAAAAAAGCTAACCCGTTTTCAATTTGACATTAATGTATGGATAATCTATCCAATAACTGGTTAATATAAACCTAATCTGGACAAGCCCGAACCAAATAAGTTCTGATTGAAACTTTCTTGCCATATAAAGCGTAAAAATAACTATTAGGAGACTAGACGGAGGTGTCAAATGGCTTACGAGAACATTATCTATGAAGTTGAAGAGGAGATTGCGACGATCACATTTAATCGCCCCAAAGCATTAAATGCGTTGAATGCTGCGCTACTTGGAGAATTATCCGATGCACTGGATAAAATTGCCGCCGATGAAGAAATTCGTGTGCTTATACTCACTGGCTCCGGAGACAAAGCGTTTGTGGCCGGTGCCGATATTACAGAATTGGCTACTTTTAATTCACTGTCGGCCAAAAATTTTGCAACCTTCGGCCATGCCGTCATCGATAAATTACAGAAACTACCGATTATCGTCATTGCTGCGGTAAACGGATTTGCCCTGGGGGGCGGAACTGAAATCGCCATTGCCTGCGATTTTATCTATGCATCGGAAAACGCGAAGTTCGGTCAGCCGGAAATAAACCTGGGCCTCATTCCCGGGTTTGGTGGAACCCAGCGACTTCCGCGCTTGATCGGCACTAACATGGCCAAGGAATTGATATTTACAGGAAAAATGGTATCCGCTGCAGAGGGCAATCAGATGGGTTTGGTCAACAAAGTGGTTGCCCCCGAAGTTCTTCTAGAAGAAGTGATGAAGGTGGCCAAAGAAATAGCCGCCAAGGGAAAGGTTTCCCTGCGAGCCGCCAAACAAGCCATAAACAACGGTATCAATGCAGATCTTGCCACCGGCCTTAATATTGAAATTGACGCGTTCGCACTCAATTATTCCAGCAAGGATGCCCGGGAGGGTACCAGCGCCTTTCTTGAAAAACGCAAACCGGATTTTACCGGTAAATTGAAAGAATAATGGGTAAAAATAAAGCCATTTTTCAGGTGATCTGGGGCGCGTTGCTGGTTTTTATGGGCATTGCCTTGGTTTTTCGCACACCCTTTGTAATGGAACGAATTGTTCAAATAGAATATTATGCAGACATGAAATTGTTTGTTCGAATTATCCTTTATATCACTGCCGCGATGCTGATCGGCGGGGGATCGAAAAAGATTTACGATAACTACAGAAATATTTCAGATGAAAACCAGAAGATGTCTCAAAAATAGTAGATAACGTCCAATGTTCCGCTAAAATTAAGCGGGATTTCACGTAGAGACATGTCCAACCCAAATCCCAAATCAGGATACACACAAAACCAGATTCAGCACCTGAAATCGGAGGTGGCCTATCGCGCTCGGCTACAGCGGATCTGTAACAAGATCAATGCAGCTGCAAATCTCGACGAAATTTTAATCGATTTGAAAGATGATATCACCACTCTTTTTGCCACTGAAAGAATAACAGTTTATGTGGTCGACGGAACCCGGCGCGAACTGGTATCACGATTTAAATCAGGTGACGATATCGCTGAAATCCGGCTGCCCATCTCAACCTCCAGCATTGCCGGCTGGTGTGCCTGTAAGAAGAATCCGCTGAACATCAAAAATGTCTATAATGCAGAAGAACTTGCGGCCATCGATCAGGATCTAAAATTTGATAAAAGCTGGGATGAGAAAACCGGTTTTAAGACCCGACAGGTTCTTGCCTACCCGATTATTTTTAATAACTATATTCTGGGTGTCATTCAGCTCATCAACCGCCGGACAGGAAAGGCGTTTATCAAAATCGATGAGCTGGCACTGAAAGAGGTCGCTCATATTCTCGGCATTGCTCTGTTTAACCAGAAAAAAATTGCGCGCAGCAAAAGACCCAGAAAATTTGAGTTTCTGATAGAAAATAATTTCCTTACGCAACAAGAACTCGATCAGGCTATCGCACATGCGCGAAAAACCAATCAAGTTTTAGAAAACGTTTTGATGTCGGAATATGAAATACCCAAAAAGTATATCATGGCCGCGCTCGGTAAATTTTTTCGTGTTGAAACCACAGAATTTAATCAAAACACGCCAATTCCCGGTCAACTGATGACAGGCCTGAAGATACCGTTTCTCAGAAACAATGTATGGGTTCCTTTGGGAGAAGAAGACGGTAAAATCATTATCGCCATAGACAACCCCCAGGATTTGCAACGTATCGGTGAAATCAAAGCCCTTTTCCCCGGCAAAGGCATCATCTTTCGGGTTGCGCTCAAGCAGGATATACTCGAATTCATCCGGCTGTTTTCCGAAGATGAACAGCAACTATCCGACATCGGTGTAATTTTAGACCAGCTGCAACAGGAGGCTGAAGAAATCGAGGAAGCCGAGTCTACCGTCGGCGAAGAAGACAGTGCGGTGGTCAAACTGGTAAATAAAATTATACTTGATGCCAATGAGCGCGGAGCATCTGATATTCATATTGAACCCTTGCCGGGTAAGGATAACACGCAGGTTCGAATCCGCATCGACGGCAGCTGTTCTGTTTACCAAACCATACCGTTTCATTTGCGAAACGCCATCGTATCGCGAATTAAGATTATGGCCGATCTGGATATTGCCGAGCGTCGCAAACCCCAGGACGGAAAGATCAAATTTAAAAAATTTGGTGGCAAAGACATTGAACTCAGAGTCGCCACAATTCCGACCCAGGGAGGGCTGGAGGATGTTGTTTTGCGGCTTTTAGCTGCAAACGAACCGGTCCCTCTCGAAAAAATGGGGTTTTCGGAATCCAATTACGACAATTTTGTCAGTGCGATAATACAGCCCTACGGGCTCGTATTTCTCTGCGGCCCGACCGGATCCGGCAAAACCACGACACTGCACTCTGCCTTAAAATATATCAATAAGCCCGAAACAAAAATATGGACGGCTGAAGATCCGGTTGAAATCACCCAAAAGGGTTTGCGCCAGGTACAGGTAAAGCCTAAAATCGGATTTGATTTTGCCGCTGCCATGCGTTCATTTCTCAGGGCAGATCCGGATGTCATCATGGTCGGGGAGATGCGGGATAAAGAAACCACATCCATCGGTATCGAGGCCTCATTGACCGGGCACCTGGTGTTTTCCACCCTGCATACCAACAATGCCCCTGAGAGTATCACCCGGCTCTTGGATATGGGAATGGATCCCTTCAATTTCGCCGACGCGATCCTGTGCATCCTGGCCCAAAGACTTGCTCGAACCCTGTGCAAGGATTGTAAAAAGGAATATCACCCCTTGAAGGAAGGCTATCATGAACTGGTTCGGGAATATGGTCAGGAGGACTTTAGAAAAAATATAGACATTCCTTATACTGATGATCTGGCTTTATTCAAACCGGCAGGCTGCGAAAACTGCAACAACAGCGGATATCGTGGCCGCATGGCATTGCACGAACTGCTGAGGGGAACCGACGAGATAAAGCGATTAATCCAGAATAAGGCCAGAGTTGATGAACTGCGAAGCCAAGCCATAAAGGACGGCATGGCAACCTTGAAACAGGACGGGATTGAAAAAATATTTAAGGGCCATCTGGATCTGTTGCAGGTGCGTAAGGTCTGCATCAAATAGATGGAATATTGGAATGCTGGAATGGTGGAATAATGGTCAAAAGCGTATGACTTCTGTGCTCGGGTAAAGGATGTTAGGGTCAATCTTCACCATTTCTCCATGATTGATTTATTCTATCGATCGTGATTTTCCACCGGAGCGAAATAAAAACCCAATATTCCAATATTCCATCATTCCATTATTCCAATTGGGGCTAGGTTGATTGCTTAAACTATTGGTTCAAGAAGATAAATTATGAATGATCACGATAATCTTGCACGTCTGGTGGAAGCGTTTCAGGAGGCGCTCAATCAACATGATGTGGATAAAGTCGTGTCGATGTTTGCCGAGAATGCTGAGTTTGAGATCGTTGGCGTTTCAAAGTATTCAGGAAAACAGCAAATTAGAAATGTTTTTGAATACGATGTGGGGGTCAACACAGAATTAAAATTCATAAACTGCAAAACCGAAGGCAATACCGTTCGATGCCAGGCTCTCGAACGCAACGATAGACTCGCGGCCATCGGTATCGACGAACTTAAATATACTTCCAGTAATTTTGTTTTCAGCGATAGGCGAATTCAAAGTTTTATATCTGAAATCCCCCCTGGGGTTGTTCAGCATAATCGTGAAGTCTGGCAAAAATTTATACCGTGGCTTTCAAAAAATTATCCTGATGAACACTCAAAAATGTTCACATCAGAGGGGCGGTATATTTACAACCGTGCAAACGGAAGGGGTGTGGTTGCGTTGCTAAAAAAATGGCGCGAAGTGAATGACAGGTAATTTTAAAAACCACTTCTATTGTCTCTCTTATTTTCTCTTTTAACTCTTAAATGGAGGGCGTTATTATGCAATGCCCAAAATGTCAGTTTGAGAATCGCGAGGGAGTAAAGTTTTGTGAAGAATGTGGCGCTAAGTTTGAGTCAGAATGTCCTGCCTGTATGAGCAAGATTCCTTTTGGAAGAAAATTCTGCGGTGAATGCGGTTATAATTTAAGCGAATCCATAGAACCTGCGGCCCTCGAAGCAGAGGAACATCAAATCCAAATTTCTGAATCGCCATCCGAAGAGACGATACCAACACCCGGTCCGGCTGAAGGTGAGCGAAAACATGTTACCGTCCTTTTTTCAGATTTGGCTGGTTATACGGCAATTTCAGAGAAACTGGATCCGGAAGAGGTAAAAGAGATCACCAGTCGGATCTTTGGTAAAATTTCTAAAATCGTAGAAAAATACGATGGATTCATAGAAAAGTATGCCGGTGATGCGGTGATGTCACTATTCGGTGTACCCAAGGCCCATGAAGATGATCCGATTAGAGCTATCAGAGTTGCCAGAGAAATTCATGAACTGGTTGATGGAATAAGCCCGGAGGTTGAAAGCAGAATTGGGCAATCCATTTCGATGCACACTGGCATAAATACCGGCTTGGTGGTGACCGGCGAAGTGGACATGGACAGAGGAACACATGGGGTTGCAGGGGACACCATCAATCTGGCCTCACGCCTCAGCAGTCTGGCCCAAGCGGGCGAGGTTCTGGTGGATGCGGACACCTGCCGTCTGGCGGAGGGACATTTTACCTTCGAATCGCTGGAACCCACAATGGTTAAAGGTAAGACGGACCCCGTCCGGGTTCACAAAGTCATATCTCAAA
>JASFPE010000251.1:0-8413 GCA_050116155.1 Desulfobacterales bacterium | reverse complement strand
GACTGGCGAATGCCTACAGTAGAAGAATTAGCATCCATTCTGGCGAGAAGAAAAAAAAGGGGTATCCACATAGACTCTGTATTTGACAGTAGACAGTTCAGATGTTGGACAGTTGATCAATGTGATCCGAAAAGCTGGTCTTGGCGGGTAGGGGCTTGGGTTATTGATTTTAAAAATGGAGAAATCATTCAAACGGAATATAAAAATCAGGGCACAGGTTCTTTTACCCTAACTTCTGAGAGAAACAAAACAATCTATACAAAAGCAGTTCGCGCGGTTAAATAACAGCAGCTTCTTAAAGTGCAGTAGGCTGTATATGTATTTCGGGTATTTTTTAGATACCTGAAAGTCTCCCAACTAATCGCAAATAAGCCTCTAACACCGATATCTGCATAATATCTGTATAAAATTGGGGCTCTCAGAAGATAAATCTAGCTGGAATGATTTATGGCACTTTTTCAAGTAACAAAGAAAGTCCGTGAAAGGTATCCTCAGTTAAATTTTTATGGCGTCAAAGTTGAGGACGTCCGGACTACTAAAAAACTTTTATATGTAAAAGCTCGCAAGAAGGGAATTCAGAGAGACTTTCGTGAAATGTATACTCTCGAAAATCTTAAAGAGGTTCCTCAAGTTAAAGCCATGCGAGATTTATTTGTTGCTATGGGAGATGATCCTGAGAAGAATCTGACGGCTGTAGAGAATCTGGCATCGTTACTTTTGAGAGGCGGTCTTCCTTCAATTAATTCGGTGGTGGATTCATGTAATTTGGCTTCGCTCCAGACATTAATGCCGATTGGAGTTTTTGATTCAGATAAAGTAATGGGGACACTGGTGCTTGATCTTTCTGAACCAGGCGAGGAGTATGAGCCAATCGGAATGGAAAAAGAAATGTTGGCTGAAGGATTATTAATTTTGCGTGACGATGAAGGGGTAATCTCTAGACCTATGTATAAAGACTCGAAAAAAACTATGATAACTGAAGGAACAAAAAGTGTCTATATTCTCACAGCCCAATATTTGCCAATTTTAGAAGTGGAAGCCAAGAAAGCTTTGGAGGTTGCGGTCGACTTAGTTACTACTTCCTCTCTGGGGAGCGCAGGGGCTATAGGAATATTCTCTGACGAGTGAGCATTAACCAGCGATCCAATTCAAATTTCTGCAAACTCTAATCTTTTTAAATTCCACGCTGCCATATCTGGACTTGATGTATTTCGTGTATTACCTTGAAACAACTTCTTAGTGATGTATCCTGAAATTTGTGCTCCCCGGTGGGACAGTGATTGAAGGGGAGCACTTTTTTTGCAGATCAGAACGACCATAGGTCCGATTAGAAAGGAATACTTTATTATGCGATATTTTATATATATTTTTTTAATCTTATCAGTTTCCACTGTTGCATTTGGTGCCAACGGCGCTACGGTGACATATCAGGTCAATGGCCAACCTTATGAGGGTTATTACATCAGCCCTTCTGATGGGGCGCCCTTCCTGCTGCTAATTCATGACTGGGATGGATTGACAGATTATGAAGTTAAACGAGCCAATATGCTTGCGGATTTGGGCTATGCCGTATTTGCTTTGGATTTATTCGGTGCCGGCGTGCGACCCACAGAAGTAAAAGACAAACGCCAGCACACCGGCGAACTTTACAAGAACCGAGAGAAAATGCGGGCTTTGATGAAAGGGGCTCTGGATGTGGCGAAGGCCAGGGGTGCCAGGGTCGATAATGCCGTCGCTTTCGGCTATTGTTTCGGTGGCGCGGCAGTGCTTTAACTGGCGCGCTCCGGCGCAGGCCTGAAAGGCTTTGCCACTTTTCACGGGGGCCTGAAGACACCCGAAGGACAAAATTACACCAAAACGCGGGGGAAAATTTTGATTATGCACGGTTCAGCCGATAAAGCCATCACCATGGACCAGTTCGCCGATTTGGCCAAAGAATTGGAGTCGGCCGGTGTTGCCCATGAAATGATCACCTACGGTGGTGCCCAGCATGCTTTTACGGTTTTTGGGGGGAAGCGTTATCAGGAAGCTGCGGATAAAAAGTCCTGGAAGCGTTTTACGGAATTCCTCGCGGATACATTGAAACATTGAAGAATTGAAAAAGGTTAGGGCTTCCAGGCTGTCCAAAGACGCCGCAGTTCCATTAAAAGTCTTGCACCCTTGAGGGGGAGGTTTAATCGCCTATGGCGACGCCGGAGGCAATCACGGGTTTGGGTGGGGGTGATCTCCCTCCCCTTATTCCCCTCCCATCAAGGGAGGAGAAATGAGTTGTTGAACAGGCTGTTTCACCCGACCCTACCCATAGTCCTATTTTGAGTTGGATTCTAGTATTTTGAAAGTTTGACCGGTTCGCGTCCGGGTGCGGAAATACCGCGACGCTCCAGCAGCGACCCGTCCTGCCGGTAAAGATCGATTAGCGCCTTGAGGTAGTTGGCAAGAGCGCGCACTTCAGCGATCCGGCTGACCAACAGATCCCGCTGAGCCTGGGCCACCAGAAAACTGGTTGATTTTCCAACGCGAAGTTTTTCGGTTTCGGTCCTGAGTTTTTCTTCATCGAACATGCGGGTGACCGATGAGGCGGCAATTTGCTGCTTGGTACGGTTGACCTCTATGTAAACGGTGCGAACGTCGACTTCCACAAGCTGTACGAGGTTCTCCAGAGCCTTTTGTGCCTGTTCCCGATCCAGCATCGCTCGCCGGTGTTGGGCTTTTGCATCCCGATTGAAAATAGGATAATCAAATCGAAGGCCCGCCTGGGCGTCATGGCTGTCTTTGCTAATATTGCTGATGGAATCGCCAAAGGAATCTGCATATCCGCTTTTGCCAAGTGTGATAAATAGATCCAACAGGGGCAGCAAACCGTTTTGGGTTTGGACAATCTCTAGATCGCCGCGTAATATTTCCAGCCGGGCCTCGTTTAAAATTGGACGCATGCGCATGGCCACGGCCACATGAAGCTCAACGTCGTCCATTTTAATTTTGGGCAAGGTCGGTTGATGGATTAAATCAACTTCCCGCTGCCAGATTCCGGGTCCCGCAGGGTTGAGAAGCCGCAGCAGTTGCAGGCGAATAGATTCCTGGTTGGCACGAGCTTCGATGAGAGCCTGCTCCTGAGCCGCAACTTCGGCCTGAACGGCCGCCAATTCAGCCTTGGCCAATCGGCCGACAGCGATCAGCTCTTTGGTTTCGTTGAGTTGCTGACGGGCGACTTTCAGTGACTCTTCAACAATTTCAATCTGACGCCGGGCCAGTGCAAAGTCCCAGTAAGTGCGCTCTACCTCTGCCACCAGAGACTCCGTAAAACCCCGCAACTCATATTCCGACATGCGCGTATCCAGGCGTGCCTGCTGCAGTCGAGCCAGATTCACGTCGGTTCCGTATCCTCGCAGCAGCGCTTGGGTAACCGTCATGCCCAGGCGGGTCGAATAAAAGCTGTCATCGTAGAGAGAGGAGTCATTCATCTGAGTGCTGGTTTCCAGGGCAACCGCCGTGCCGGTCGGGAAATATTGTTCCAGAGAAATGATGCCTTCGGCGGTATCGGTTTTGAAATCCTCGGTTTCAGATCCGGATCTTTCGAGGCGTTCCCCTTCAATCCTGCCGCCGGAGACTTCCGCATTTATGGTCGGATCAAACAC
This sequence comes from Desulfobacterales bacterium, assembly GCA_050116155.1. Lineage (GTDB taxonomy): Bacteria > Desulfobacterota > Desulfobacteria > Desulfobacterales > JAHEIW01. The sequence continues at coordinate 4,778 of JASFPE010000251.1, read as the reverse complement.
AGCTCTTTCCTGGTCCTCAAAGGTTTGCTGAATCTCGGGATTCAATCTTTGCACCACAAGCGAGCGGTTGTTTTCAAGGCAAAATAAAATGGCGTCCTTAATGGTAACTTTCAAGGGTCCCGGCGGCACCGTTTGCGCTGCAATCTCTTCGGGTTGCTCGGTGGGCTCCAAGGCCATGTGCACTGCTGTTTCGGCAGGCACGTTCGGCCCTCCTACAGTGCGGTCAATCCGTTGCTCGATCGGCGTGCAGGACGCCGACACCAGCAAAAAGGCGCATACGGCAAAGGACTCCAATAGCCTCTGAAAAAATTTTACAGACATCATATCAACTCCTCATGCACCCCGATTCCGCCCGATGGCGGTCGGTCTGATCAGATTTTTAGGTTATATTCTGATATTGATAATCTGGTTCTTAGGGGCAAGTCAAGGATAACAGGCTTTGTCGTAATCCAATGCCACGGGGTACGTGGATGATGGAATCGTGGAATACTGGTTTTGGTGGATGAAATCAAAGTTTGCCCTCTGGGTCGGGATTCTTTTCCAAGACGCATTTGTTAAACTATATAGTCTTTGACCTATGGCTGACAACTGAAAACTGCTTTGAACATATAACGCGTCTTTTTCCACGCATGGTTGAGAAAAGCAGCATTGGTAAATTGCTATGCTGACCCGTTCATCAACGCTTTTTTCCTTGCAATATCAGCCCTAAAAGGGCATTGTTCCCTGTGTCGGTCAAAAAGGCACATATTTTATGATTACGCGGCAGTGCCCATTTTAATGACCACAGAAAGGGTGTTTTACCATGAAATCGGGTGGCCCCAAAATTTTTATTCTGATGGTTATTCTGCTTGGAGCGGGAGTAGTAGGCTGGTTAATATTCGATCAACTTCAGAACCGGCCCGGCTCGAGCAAAAGCGACAGGACTTCACGGCCGGTGCCGGTGGAAGTGGCTCAGATTCAGCGTAGGCCGATCGCGTTACAGCGGACATTCAGCGGGGAGTTGGAAGCCCTGGCTGAGTTTGTTGTCGCGCCGAAAGTAAGCGGCCGCGTGGAGCGCGTGATGGTGAATATCGCCGACACGGTCAAGCGCGGTCAGATTGTGGCCGAACTGGACAATGATGAATATGTCCAGGCCGTGGCCCAGGCCCGGGCCGATCTGGCGGTGGCAAGAGCCAACCTGTCTGAGGCAAAAAGTGCCCTGGAAATTGCCAATCGCGAGTTTAAACGCACCGAGTCACTTTTAAAGCGCGGGATCGCATCTGATTCTGAATTCGATGCCGCTAACCAGGATCAACTGGCAAAGCAGGCCCAACTGAAAGTCGCTGCGGCCCAGGTTACGAAAGCCGAATCATCGCTTAAGACCGCAAATATCCGACTCGGCTACACCAAGGTAACGGCCGGATGGACCGGCGGCGACGAGAATCGCGTCGTGGCTGAGCGCTATCTGGACGAAGGTCAGACCGTAGCCGCTAACGCGCCGCTGCTTTTGATCGTAGAACTTAATCCCATTGTCGGGGTGGTTTACGTCACCGAAGGAGATTACGCTCGTCTGAAGCCCGGACAGCTCGTTTTGTTAACGACGGACGCCTTTCCGGACGAACAGTTTGCGGGGCGCATCGACCGCATTGCCCCTGTTTTCCGCAAATCCACCCGGCAGGCGCGAATCGAAATGACCATCGACAATCCACAGCATCGGCTCAAACCCGGCATGTTCATCCGCGCCACGGTGGAACTGGCCAGGGTGGCGGATGCCACCATCGTCCCGGAGCAAGCATTGACCACACGCGATGACAGGAGCGGTGTTTTTATCGTCAGTGCTGATGGACGATCGGTAGCCTGGCACGAGGTAAAAGTGGGTATCCGCGAAGGCGACCGGGTGCAGGTGAAAGGCGAAAGATTGTCTGGTCGGGTTGTCACCCTGGGACAGCAGCTGTTGAAGGACGGCTCAGCGATCACGATCCCTGACGTGCAGGACGTAACCGCAGCCGACCGCAAAAAGGCGAACACTCCATGAATCTGCCGAATTTCAGTGTTAAACGTCCGATTTTCACGACCATGGTAACCCTGATCGTGGTCATACTCGGTGCCGTCTCTTTGAGCCGGTTGCAGATCGACATGCTGCCCAACATCGAATTGCCGATGTTGAGCATCCAGACGGAATACGAGGGGGCCAGCCCCGAGGTTATGGAGCGGCTGGTGACTCAGATCATTGAAGAGATCGTTGCTACGGTACCCGGTGTGGAGGAAATCACATCGGCATCGTCCGAGGGCCGCAGCAGGGTACGTGTTAGCTTCGTATGGGGCACGGAAATCGACACCGCGGCGATTGACGTTCAAGGCAAACTTGAAGACGAGATCAACGAGTTGCCGGATGATATCGTCAGACCCCGGGTCCGAAAATACGACATCGCCAGTTTCCCGATAATCCTGTTGGGAATTTCCAGCAACCTCGATCCCGTGGAGCTCACGGAAATGATCGAGGTCCAGATCCGTTACCGCTTTGCCCGTATTCCGGGTGTTGCGCAGGTTGACGTTTTTGGAGGCTTCAACCGCGAGGTCCGGATCGAGCTGGATCCCGACCGGATCAAGGCCGCAGGTTTACCTCTGGATCAGGTGCTCCAGGCCATTCGTGACGCCAACCTCGATCTTCCGGCGGGCAAGATCGAACAGGGACGTTATGAGGTCACGCTGCGCGCACCGGCCGAGTTTGTCAATCTTGATCAGATTCGTGATACGGTCATCGTTCAGCGTGACGGTGCCGGCATAACGCTGGCTCAAATCGCCGAGGTTAAAGACACCTATGAGAAGCTGACGCGCATTGTGCGCGTCAACGGTGGGCGCGGAATGCGTGTGGGTATTCGCAAACAGGCCAATGCCAATACGGTCGAAGTCTCCAGGCGCATACTGGCTGAAATTGAAGCGATTAACCAAGATTTTCCTCAGATTAAGATTGTCCCCGTCATTAACCAGGGAAATTTCATTGAACGGTCAATCGCCAACGTTGCCCGCTCGGTGCTCTATGGGGGCGGGCTGGCCATTGTGATTTTGCTGTTCTTCCTGCGCAACATCCGGAGCACACTGGTAATTTCCCTGTCGATCCCGATCTCGATTGTGGCAACTTTTGCCTTGATTTTCTTCGGGGGGTTTACGCTCAATCTGATGACCCTGGGCGGGCTCGCCCTGGGGGTGGGCATGATGGTCGATAGTTCCATCGTCGTGCTGGAAAACATCTTCCGCCGCCGCATTGAGAATGGCGAAGCGCCGGGAAAAGCATCGGTGGAAGGCGCCCGGGAGGTCGGGACGGCAATTGTTGCCAGCACCATAACCACGCTGGTAATTTTTCTGCCGCTGATTTTTGTGCGCGGTGTGTCGGGCATCCTCTTCAAGGAGATGGCGTACGTGATCATCTTTGCGCTGATCTGCTCTCTGACGGTGGCGCTGAGTTTGGTGCCCATGCTGGCGTCCAGGCTTTTGACGCCAGGGCAACGGCGCCGCGAGGGGCCTGCGTCTCAAACGAACCGCTGGGCCGCTGTAGCCAAGAACTTTTTTACGGCTCTGGAAAAGGCCTACCTAGATTTGCTGCGTTGGGTCCTGGGCCATCGTCTGTTCACCGTCTTTGCGGCTGCTGCCGTGCTCGGCGCGAGTCTACTGCTTTTGCCTTTGATCGGCAGCGAGTTTCTGCCTCCCAGCGATGAAGGCGAAGTCCGCATCAACGGAAAAATGGAAATCGGCACCCGGCTCGAGCTGGTCGATCGACAGACACACATAATGGAGCATATTGTTAAGCCGGCAGTGCCCGAGGCAGTAGCATCGGTGGCCAGTGTCGGCGCCTATGGATGGCGCCCCGACGCGGGTGCGGAAGGCGAAATACGCATGAATCTGCTTCCGGCCACACAACGCGAACGCTCCAATGTGGAAATCGCCCAGGACCTGCGGCGCCGTTTGACCGGCCGTGTCCCCGGCATGGAGATCCGTGTCCGGGCGCCCCAGGGCCAGTTTATCATGCAAAGACTCTTGGGCGGTGACGAGGACCTGACCATCGAGATCCGCGGCTACGAACTGGCGACGCTTGATGCTCTGGCCGACAACGTTGCCAGGTTGATTGTGGATGTGCCGGGTATCACCGACGTTCAGACCAGCCTCGAAGCCGGTATACCCCAGCAGGAAATTCGCGTGAACCGTGACAAGGTCGCCGATCTTGGCCTGAGTGTTCGTGATGTCACCCAGCTCCTGCAAACCGCGGTGGCCGGTTCCAAAGCCGGTGAGTACCGTACCGGGGGCAATTCCTATCGCATTCTGGTACAGCTCAAGGATGCCGAAAAACGCTCCCTGAACGAAATTCTCAATCTTACGCTGACGACGGCATCCGGTGAAAAGGTGGCGTTGCGCAACCTCGTTGCGTCCGAATCGAGCCGCGGTCCGATTCTGATCGATCGCAAAGACCAGCAGCGCAGGGTAACGGTCATGGCGAACATCGCGGGACGCGATCTGGGTTCAGTGGCTGCAGACGTGCAGGCTCTGCTGGATCAAATTCCGCGTCCCGTCGGCTATGAGCTGACGGTGGCAGGTAATTTCGAGGAACAGCAAAAGTCCTCTAGAGAACTGGTCATCTCGCTGGTGCTGGCGCTGGTCCTCGTATATATGGTGCTGGCCTGTCAATATGAATCGTTGCGGGATCCGTTGGTCGTCATGTTTTCCGTCCCTCTGGCGGCAATCGGCGTGCTGGTGGCGCTATTTATTACGGCAACGACACTGAATGTGCAGTCCTACATTGGCTG
>JASFPE010000250.1:0-8429 GCA_050116155.1 Desulfobacterales bacterium | reverse complement strand
GAACATCCTCCAGTTTAGGCGATGATGTGTTCTCGAGGGCAAAATAATTCGGGTTACGAGGTTCGTGTTACGCGTTACGTGTTGCGGATTGCGGGTTGCAATTAGCGGATTTTGAGGTTTTCATATATTCTCTTTGTCTTTTTTCTTTACCACGTAACTCGAACCACGCATCGCGCACCCAGTTATGAACCTTTGAACCCTAAATATTTATCCTTCAGACGCATGATCCTGCGGACCGATTCGATTGCCTTTTCATTTAGCTCTGGTGAATCCGTGAAGTGACTTACCATCTCTTCAAATGCAAGTTTAATATTCGGTCCTTTGTGGCATATCATCACAATATCAATCTCGGCTTCCAGGGCCTGGCGCACGATGGTTTGGATGTCATAATGTTTTGCGATGGCGCCCATGTCCAGATCATCGGTTAAGGTGATTCCCGCAAATCCCATCTGATTTCTTAAAAGATCTCTCGCGATGCGTGGCGATAAACTTGCCGGCCATTGGGGATCGATTTCTTGATACAGGATATGGGAGAGTAAGATTCCAGAGACATTGCTGGCAATGCTGGCCTCAAACGGAATCAAGTCAAAGGATTGAAGATCCGTCAGCTCCGCATCCAGATTCGGCAATTCAAGATGTGAGTCCAGAACTGTCCGGCCGATTCCCGGAAAATGCTTGGCGACAGCCATGATATGATTTTGTTGCAAATGCCTAATTACTTTGACTCCCAGGCGTGTTACCCAGGCGGGATCGTGTCCGAATGCCCTGGCGACCATGATACTGTCGATATTTTGGGGAGCAACATCCATAACCGGTGCCAGGTTCATATTGATGCCGGCCTGTGATAATTCTGTTGCGGTAACCTCGGCAAAGTGAATGGCATCTTCCTCCCCGGTCATGTGGGGATTCCCGGGAAATTGGGTGAACGGCGCTTTCAGCCTCGCGACCTGGCCGCCTTCCTGGTCGATGGCAATGAACAATGGGGGATTGCCGGTTGCGGTGGCATAATTTTGTATTGCCGTGCATAATTCTATGAGCTGTTCGGGGGATTCTACATTCTGGGCAAATAAGATGATACCACCCACCTGCAGGCGGTCGATCAGATATTTTACATCATTACTGAAATCTGGTCCGTCAAAGCCGACCATTAATCGTTGGCCGGCGAGTTGTTCTTTTGAAAATGCTTTCATACGGATATTCAGTTGTGTTCATCAAGTTGTGAAATGTAAGATTATGTATGCCTATTACTTTAGTCATTGAATATAGTCAACCTGACATTGGATTCAACCGAGGTATTAATTTAAAAGCTCGTCGCAAAGCGGGTAATGCTCACCCGGGTATTGCTGGGAGAAGTGCAGGATGGTTTCAATGAGTTCGTCCACCTCTTTTTTGTTGATAGATTTGGAAAATAAATACCCCTGGCCCAGCTGGCAATTCATTTCCAGCAATATGGCCAACTGTTCGTGTGTCTCCACGCCTTCGGCAACAACAATCATATTCAAACGATGTGCCAGGGAGATAATTGCCTCGACGATGTTTCTATTTCCATCGGGTTCATTTTGTATGCGGGATACAAAACTGCGATCTACTTTTAATGTGTCAATGGGAAGTCGTTGTAAATAACTTAGCGAGGAATAACCGGTGCCAAAATCGTCGATCACCAATTGCAGTCCATAGTCTTTCAACCGGTGAACCAATCGGACGGTCTCATCGGCATCTTCCATGAGGGCAGTTTCGGTAATTTCCAGTTTTAACCGCTCGGGAGGCAATCCGGTTTTTTCGAGAATTTCCTGAATATCATCCAACAGGGTTGGCATTAAAAAATGTTTACTGGAAATATTTACATTCATAAATAACTTAATCTGATCTCCGATTTTCTCCTGCCATTTTTGAAGGTCGGTACAGGCTGATTCAGTCACCAGGCGGGTGATGGGGATGATCAATCCGGTTTCTTCCGCAATCGAAATGAACGAACCCGGATAAATGAGGCCTAATTGCGGATGATTCCAACGTATCAAGGCTTCAAATCCAACCAGTGATGAGGTTTTCAAGTCTACGATTGGCTGATAGTGATTTTCAAATTGATTGTTCTGAATTGCTTTTCTTAAATCGGTTTCACGTTGCAGAAGATGCATTGCCTTTTCGTGTAATTTTTTGTCAAATATCTTGAACTGCGCCTTTCCTTTTTCCTTGGCATGATACATGGCTGAATCGGCATCACGAATGATGTTCTCGGCCTGATCATAGTCTTTGGTATTTGCCACCACCCCAAAACTGGCCGGTGCAAAGACCTCTTTCCCACTGACCATAAACGGTCTTTTGAGCTCCTGTTGGACTCTTTCAGCAACACCACTGGCGAACTCCCCACTTTCAATATCTTCGAGCAGGATGACAAATTCATCCCCTCCAAAGCGTGCCAGGGTGTCAATATCCCGCAGCGAATCTTTAATTCTGTTTGCAAATGCGATCAGAAGCTTATCCCCGACATTGTGCCCCAGGCTGTCGTTGACGAGTTTAAAACGGTCGATATCCAGATAGAGCACCGCAAAATAATAATCACCGCGTCTTTTTGAGCGTTTTATGGCCATATTTAAGATTTCCATGAAAAGCGCTCGGTTGGGTAAGCCCGTAAGGGTGTCATGAAAGGCCTGGTGGTAGATCTGACGTTCGGCCTTTTTAAGTTCGGTGATATCCGCCAGAGAAGCGACGCTGTTGTCTGTTCCGGGAATAGAGGCCAGGGTGCAGAGGATATCTTTTTTATTATTGTACTTGTCGAAAAATTCGCATTCGAAATTTTTGGCCGCGACATGATTGTCATTCGATTTTTCGGATATGGCGTTTTCACTCAGTAATTTTCTGTGCGTTTTTTCATCAATGAAGTTCAACCAGGATGTCTCGTTTTCGATCTCTGTTTTGTCATATCCGGATATGCTGACAAACTCAGAATTTGCCAGAGAGATTGTCATGTCATTTTCAATTATCACCGTGGCTGTTCCGGTGTTTTCAAAGATAGTGCGGTATTTAATTTCCGATTCACGGAGCTCGGCGGTGCGTTCCTTGACTTTCAATTCCAAATTTTCGTTGGCCTCCGCCAGCGCATACTTGGAACGGTTGATCGAATTTATTAGCAACTGGGTACACAAACTGATCAACAGAATGATTCCCATTGTTATGAAGACCGCCAGGTTTTGCCCGGCCGCCATCGTTTTTTCAAAATAATAGTAAAATACGGCGGCGCCGCCGCCAATAATAATCAGACCGACTTCATCCAGGGATAACATACGCTTTTTTTTGGACATTTCGTACCTCTGCGAGATATGCATTAACAGTTGCTGTAATTGGTGATCGCTCAAATACATACCTGATCGGGATAGTACCTATATCGGCTATCAGAGGTGGAAACTTAAGCGTTTTTTGTAATAACCTCGGGCCTATGCAATACATAATTCAAAAATGCATATAAGCGCCCATGACGGCGTTGCGGATCGGTTCAAAATGCTCACATACTATTAAGGTTGAGCCCGTTGGCCCGTTAGTCAGTTTGCCGGTTTAAAACGGATATGATCCGTATTTGTAACGGGCTAAACTGGTAACGGGCAAACCGGTTAACTCAATATTGCGCCATACCCTGAACACTTATCTACATTTTTGAGATAGGTTGCAGTCGATCAATCGCTACGGTTGGCCGTTGAGGCAAAAAAAAGGCAGAGTCACATCTGACTCTGCCTTGGGGGCCCTGAATTTTTAAACTCAAGGCTATGCCCGGTTCAATTGAGCCGTCACCCTCATTGGGTGCGGAGTCGCTTGAATCGGAATCTTTTTGGTATCTGCCGGGTGCAGGTTATGCCCGGAATATACAAGGGCTCGAGCTGCTTGGTCGCTGCCCATGTGTAAGTTCTTATCAAAAATTATGCCAAAAGCAGCTTTATTAATTTAAATAATAATTTCAAGTAGTTATATTATAATTTGTCAGGGCATAAATCCCGGATTGACATAAAGCGTCAAGCATCGCACGCTAAAATGTCAATATCAACCTTGTTTGCGGGATTCATAGCAGCGTCTTTCAAAGTATGTCTTGGTTTGCTTATCAAAGACGGCCTCATTTTCATGAATATATTTCGGTGGCCCGTCCCAGGCACCACAGGCCATGACCACCGGTTCGCCCAGCGTAAATTTGCGGCCACACCCCGGACAACCCTCTTGATTTAATTCATTGAGCCTCACAAGATCGATAATGGTTTTGTGTTTCGCACGTTCATTCGACGTCATGAATTCCTCCACAGTTTAATTTTTTGCAAAACTATAAAATTAACACGGACATCTCGATAAGATTGTATATTGAAGATTGAAGATTGAATATTTGTTGTTGTCGCTTCGCTCCGTCATTTTTATGATCTATTTTAAATGACAGAATTCCTAAAATATTCAATCTTCAATATTAAATTATTTCAAAATAGTGATAATATCCCATATAAATTTCCGGCCTCGAGAAGAACAAAATTAACTTATGAAAATCCTAGCGGCTAGTCTAAATTAATCGTGATAAATAAGACTGTCAAGGTGGAATTTATTGAATTTAAGAGAGGTTACCGTCTCAATTGATATTTTCGAACGGCTTTGTTGTGGTCTTTTAAATTTGTTGAAAACTGGTGGGTTGTATCTTTTTTGGAGACAAAATAGATATATTTCGTATTGGTCGGGAATAAAGCGGCTTCCAACGATGCCTGCCCGGGATTCGCAATAGGGCCCGCCGGCAATCCTTTTATGCGATAAGTATTATAGGGTGTCGGGGTTTCCAGATGCTTGCGGGTCAGATTTCCATCGAAATTCTTGATGCCATAGATCACGGTTGGATCCGATTCCAAACGCATCTTTTTTTTCAACCGATTGTGGAACACAGAAGAAATAATCGGACGTTCAAAAGGTGCGCCGGTTTCTTTTTCGATAATTGACGCCAGCGTCACCACCTGATGAACAGTGAATCCGTATATTTGCGCCTGTTTTTTCCATTCCGGTTTGAACACCGACCAGAATCGATCAACCATGGTGGTTATGATTTTTTGAACGGAAATATTTTTTGGGAAAAAATAGGTATCTGGAAATAGGTAACCCTCAACTGTGTCGGCTTGAACCAATTTTTGTCGCGCAAGCGTGGGATCCGTGGCGGCCTTGATAAAATCAGTCTTATTTGCAAAGCTGGCTTTTTCGATCAGTTCGGCTACCTGATAAACATTAAATCCTTCCGGGATGGTCAGTTTGTAGAGTCTCACCTCACCATTTTTTAGTTTTTCCAATATATTGAGAGGGGTCATAGATCCGGAAATCAGATATTCGCCAGCCTGCAGTTTCTTGTCATATCCTTTGAAACGCGCAATAAGGTTAAATCGAAAAGGACTGTTTATCAGCCCCTGGGCATATAGATTATCCGTTGTAATTTTAAACGGCTGGCCGGCATTCACCTGAATGAGGACGGTATCGGTATTTTCGGTGGTGGCCCTGTTGGCATACAGCCATAAATCTGTCACCATGGCAGCAGATACGATCACCAGAATGACAAAAATTACGGCCAAAAAGATTAAGCCCTTTCTTAATCTCAAATTAACTCCCGTATATTAGGAAATGGGTTAAAAACATTTCTACTCTAGCTAGCATATTAAAAACTGGCGGTGGTTGTCAAAGTCAGAGTGAAAAAAGGTCGCAAATGGCGACCATTAAACATAAAGTTTCCGAGACGTTTTTAGTTAGATTGTATGGGTTTATATGATATATTGAAATTTTGTGGTACCTTCGATATAAGGTTATTACCTGAACCTGGCATCTAGATTGAGGTAAACTATGAAATATTGGCGCAAACCCCTGGACGAAGATCGTATCCAAACATATTGTGGTATTGTTCATATCATTGAAGAACGCTGCAAGGGATGCGGTTTTTGTGTCGAATTCTGCCCTCGCGATGTGTTTGGGATGTCAACACGCACCAATGCCAAAGGTTATCATCCGCCTGAAGTTCTCAATCCTTCCGCGTGTGCGGATTGTAAATTATGCGCGCTGCTGTGCCCCGATTTTGCAATTTATGTTGAGAGCAGCCAGAAAACAGCCGAGGAAAAGGACCTGCCGCATGCCAAATCCGGATGAAAACATGGGATTAGAACAAGGCTTATTAATCGGAGAGCATTTCTTGTTGGGCGACTATGCTGCTGCAGAAGGCGCCATCATGGCCGGGTGTCGCTTTTTTGCAGGATATCCGATTACGCCTGCTACCGAGGTAGCCGAGCGGATGTCTTCCCGCTTGCCGCAAGTTGATGGTCTGTATATCCAGATGGAAGACGAACTTGCTTCAATGAACGCCGTGCTGGGGGCATCGTGGGCGGGAGTAAAATCCATGACGGCCACCAGCGGGCCCGGTTTTTCGTTAATGATGGAAAATTTAGGCTTAGGGATTATGTTGGAGACCCCCTGTGTATTGATCAATGTTCAGCGGGGAGGGCCTTCAACCGGTTTACCCACGCTGGTCGGACAACAAGACATGATGCAGGCGCGATGGGGGTCACACGGCGATTACGAAATCATCGCCTTGTCTCCCACTTCTCCCCAGGAGCTTTTCGATTTGACCATACGCGCGTTCAATCTATCCGAGAAATTCCGCACACCGGTGTTGGTGATGACAGATGCAGAAGTCGGTCACATGACGGAAAAGGTCGTTATTCCACCGCCGGTGGAGATTGACATCATAAATCGTCCTCAAGTTCTAAAAGGCGATGTGGAGCCTGATCAATTCAGGATCTATCGCGAGTCAAATGCCACCGGAGATGATGGCGGCGTATCACCGATGACTATTGCCGGAGAGGGATATCGTTTCCATGTTACCGGTCTGACCCATGACGAACAGGGGTATCCGGCCATGAATGCCGAGGCCAGCGATTGGAACATTAAGCGCCTGATCAACAAGATTCAGGCGCATCGGGATGAAATCATCCAGATTGAGGAACGCAACCTCCAGGATGCCGAGGTCGTTGTGGTATCCTATGGTATTTCAGCCAGGACCTCCCTGTGGCCGATTGAGCGGGCGCGCAGAGAAGGTATCCGGGTAGGTTATTTACGGCTGATCACCGTGTGGCCTTTTGCAGAAGAGAAGATATTTAGTTTGGCCAAAAAGATTAAAGCGTTTGTTGTGCCGGAGATTAACACAGGCCAAATCGTTCGCGAGGTGCAACGCTGTGCAGCGGGCGAGGCACGGGTCATCGGGGTTCACCGGCTTGGTGGAGATATTTTGGAACCCGGGCAGGTGTTAAATGCCATTCGCGAGGCAGCCGGGCGGCCGGTGAATTCGCAGGACAATTTGAAAACCGCTTCCAAGGAGAACTAAATCCAATGCCCGAAAACAACCTGCCAGATGATGTCCAACTGGAACTATCCGGACAGGAATCCGACCAGCCTGGTGGCTGGAAAACCGGTCTGCATCCAATGGACGAGCTTTTAAGGGGAGAGCGGCTACCGCATATCTGGTGTCAGGGCTGCGGGCTGGGAACGGCCCTGACGACCTTTATCGGAGCGTTGCAATGGCTCGAGCAGAATCAAGAATGGGACCTGGACAAGGTAGCCGTGGTTTCTGGCATCGGTTGCACCGGAAGGGTGGCGGGCTATGTACGTTTGGATTCCTTTCACACCACTCACGGGCGGGCGCTTCCGTTTGCCACAGGTCTTAAACTGGCAAACCCGAAACTGAAAGTAATTGTTATTTCTGGTGATGGCGATATCGCCGGCATTGGCGGCAATCACTTTATTCACGCCGCCCGACGTAATCTGGACATCACGATCATTTGCGTCAACAATTTCAATTATGGCATGACCGGCGGGCAGGTGGGGCCGACAACCCCACACGGCGCGCGTGCCGTTACCACCCAGTACGGTAATTTCGAATATCCGTTCAACCTGCCGTATCTGGCGGCCGCCGGTGGCGCATCGTTTATGGCCCGCTGGACCGTGCTGCATGCCCGTCGACTGGAATGGACGCTGCGCGAGGCCATGCTGCACCCCGGATTCAGCTTTGTGGAAATTATTGCTCCCTGTTCCACCTCATATGCCCGTTGGAATCCCGAAGGGCAGGGGCTTGATCCCCAGAAGCTGCGGCGGCGGGGTTTGGAGGTTATGAAGCATTACCAGCAAGTGGGTAAGATCGCCCACGGCACTCACCCCAAAGATGCCAGCATCAAAGTCGATGACCATGGCATTATTACCGAAATTGTTGAAGGGATATTTATTGACGAACCCAAACCGGAGTTCCAGGAATCCATTAACCGCCAGGCGCAAGCGGCCAAGAAACGCTGGGAGGCGACCAAAAAGGCATTGAAAGAACGTCCGCAGTTGGCCAAAAGAGTCGATCGCGTGCCCCGAACAGAGGTTCAATTGGGCGGATTTGGCGGTCAGGG
>JASFPE010000249.1:0-8452 GCA_050116155.1 Desulfobacterales bacterium | reverse complement strand
GAATACTATCCGATTGTACGGGCAAAAATAATGGCGATCAATGACACCACAATTAGTCGAACCAGAGAACGGCAACGGCGCGGCGACAATCTCGGCAGAACATTCAACCTTACCTATCGAAATCATCTGCTGAAAGACGAAGTTATCATCACCGGGAAAAATCTTTTCCGCAAAGACTGGGAAGGGTTACAGGTATCGGTGCTGGACCAGGTCCTCAAAATCAGGAAAATGACCATCGGCGATCGGATTACATTTAAGATTCAGGGAATTCCGTTGGAAGCCAGAATAGCAAGCATTCGTTCTCGGACGCGAGAATCGCTGCGGCCTTATTTTTATTTTGTATTCCCTGAAAATACCTTGACCGATGCCCCCCAAACCGTATTTACTGCCGTAAGAATTGCAAAAAATCGACGATCAGCGGTGCAAACCGAACTGGTGAAAAAATTTCCGAACGTCAGCGTCATTGATGTCACCCAAACCCTTGCGATTTTTGCCAGGGTGCTTAAAAAGCTTTCATTGATTATACGGTTTTTTACCCTATTCAGCATCGTTGCGGGCATTTTAATTATTATCAGTTCCATTCTGGCAACCCGCTTTGCCAGAATACAGGAGGCGGTATATTATAAAGTACTTGGAGCTAAGGGTGCCTTTGTATTGAAAGTCTTTATGTTTGAAAACCTGTTTATCGGTCTGATCAGCGCCGGGCTTGCCTTAATACTCGCCCAGATCGGAAGTCGGATTATCTGCACGGTGATTTTCAAAATTTCCTATACCCCCTTTCTATTGAATTGCGCTTTGCTGATACTGGCAACGGTAATTCTCGTGGTGATGATTGGATTATTGCCGACGACATCGATCCTGCGCCAAAAGCCGGTTCTTTTTTTAAGGGAACAAACCCAGGAATAAGGAAATGGATATTGGAATGCGGAAGGTGGAATGCGGAATGCGGAATAGAATGTTTCAAGGATCTAACAGCATGCTAAAATCATTATGTGCTCTTTTTGGCATGATTATTCTGAGTATTTATGCCTATGGATGTGGCGAGGAGTCGACACCGATAGCAGAGCCCAATCAACCGGCTTACGAAGGAATTATTTTGGCCATGGGGGACAGCTTAACCGAAGGTCTGGGGGTGGCAGAAGAGTCGGCATATCCGGCGGTATTGCAAAAAAAATTGGTCGAACATGAATATGCATATAAGGTGATTAATGCCGGTGTCAGTGGTGAAACAAGCAGCGGGGCACGCTCACGATTAAAATGGGCCTTGAGGCTAAAGCCCGATATCGTGATCCTTGTCACCGGGGCCAACGATGGCCTGCGGGGCATTGCGCCTGATTTGATTAAATCCAATATCGACGCGATTGTCGAATTGCTGAAACAAAACGAAATTATCGTGGTCTTGGGCGCCATGCAGATGGTCCAAAATTTAGGTCAAGATTATACGGCGGCATTTTCAAATATATATTCCCAAATCGCTCAATCCCATGATATTATCCTGATACCATTTTTTCTGGACGGTGTGGGTGGAGATCCGCGCTTGAACCAGGCTGACGGCATCCATCCCACGGCAGACGGATACCGGATCATCGTCGAAAACATCTATCCCTACGTCATCAAAGCAATTCAAATACACAAAGACAGAACCAAATAGTCAACCCAGCAACGGTTGCAGGCTGCTTGACAGCCATAAAGAGGGTACCTAAGTTAGACTTAATTATTCCATCTACAGTTTATGCCTGACAGAGGAGGTAACCCATGAAAAAAGCATTAAAATGGGGCGGCATCATTTTCGTCGGTCTAGTTGTGGTGGTGATCGCAGCACTTTTGATCATTCCCATGTTTGTAGACCTTCAAAAGTACAAACCCAAACTTGAAAAATATGTTTCCGAAACGACCGGACGACCCTTTGCTATAGGTAATAAATTAAAATTATCTCTCTTTCCATGGGCAGGTGTTTATTTTTCAGATCTTCATTTAGGAAACACGTCTGGTTTTGCAGAAAAAGATTTTTTAACCCTAAAATCTTTTGAGGTGCGGGTAAAACTATTGCCACTGATTTCCAAAAACATCCAAATTAAGCGGTTTGTAATAAACGAACCTCGCGTATCGTTGGTAAAAAACAAAGATGGTGGCACAAACTGGGATTTCTCTAAAGGGATTCACGCAAAAGAAGGGGACGCCAAAAAAGAAAAAGATGCCGAAGCACCTGCCGACAAAACCCCAAAGATGGGTCTTCCCATCAGCACCATGACGATCGGTGATTTATCCATAAAAAATGGTGTCGTTCTCTGGATCGATCATTCCACGAATACCCGTAAAGAGGTATCCGACATAAATCTGACCGTAAAAGATGCGGCGCTGGATCGCCCGGTGCAACTTGCCTTTTCTGCTCAAATGGACAAAAAACCGCTGTCAGTGGAGGGTTCCGTTGGACCGCTGGACAAAGGACTGGAAGGAGGGGGTGTTCCGCTGGATCTATCCGTCAGTGCGTTGAAAGAGCTGAGCATGCGGTTGAAAGGCAATCTGGAGAATCCCGTCATCTCTCCCGCGCTTAACATGGATATCGAGGTGGCTGAGTTCTCACCGCGAAAACTGGTGGCCGCATTGGAACAACCGTTTCCGATTGCCACAGCAGATCCGAAGGCGTTGAATCGGGTCGCCTTAAAAGCGCACGTCCAGGCAACAGCGGAAAATGTCTCTATTTCAAGCGGCCTGCTGGACCTTGATGACTCCAAGCTGAATTTTAACATGCAGGCTTCTGAATTTTCCAGACCGGCGATCAAATTTGATCTTAATTTAGACCAGATTAATCTGGATCGATACCGGCCACCATCATCAGAGGAGAAACCAGCGGCTGAAACATCCGCACAGCCGGCAGCCGCCAAAAAAACCCAGAAAACCGACTACACACCATTGCGACGACTGATCATGGACGGTCAATTGAAAATAGGCAAGCTCATTGTGAGCAAGGCGAAAATTCAAGACGTCTTGCTAAAGGTTACGGCTAAAAATGGAATCATCAATCTGGACCCGTTACAGCTGAAATTGTATCAGGGCGGGGCTGGCGGCAAAGCAGCATTGAATGTGCAACAGGATGTTCCGAAAAGCAATTTGGATCTGAACGTCAACAATATTCAAATAAACCCGCTTCTCAAAGACGTCTTACAAAAAGATATTCTGGAAGGTACCACCAATGCTAAATTAAGTTTGTCAATGGTCGGTGATGATCCGGTCTCCATAAAGAAAAGCCTTAATGGTGAAGGCAAGTTTATGTTCAACGATGGTGCCATAATAGGCATCGATCTGGCCGGAATGGCACGTAATATCAAAACCGCCTTCGGCGGTGAAAAAGTCACCGAACGGCCGAAAACCGATTTTACGGAGCTTCTGGCTCCCTTTTCAATAAAAAACGGTGTGGTCAATACCCCGCAATCCAGTTTAAAGTCCCCGCTGTTACGCATTATCGCGGCCGGCAATGCCGATTTGATTAACGAAACCCTTGACTTTCGGGTGGAGCCCAAGGCGGTCGGCACGCTCAAGGGACAGGGTGATGAAACGCAACGCTCCGGGATCATGGTACCGGTGCTGGTATCGGGTACGTTTGCAGCGCCAAAATTTCGTCCGGATCTCAAAGCTGCCGCAACACAGGAACTCCAAGAGAAGGTGCTTGAATCTGAGAAAGTCAAAAAATTATTGGACAAAGGAGAATTGAAACCGCTTGAAGAAAAAACCAAAGAAGTGCTAAAAAGCATTCTCGGCCAGTGAAATGCAGCGCGCCGGAGGAATGCAAGCCGGTTAGCCTATGAAAATATTCGCCAAGAAGTGGAGGCGGAATCCATACTTCCCGGGTTTCGTTATCCTGTTTACCATGATCGCCTGTGCCGTATTTCCATCTGCAAATCTGAAAAGATCCTTGCGTTTTTTTTTCCCATACTTCATTATTTAGTCAAAATTGATCATAATTTCCAAACTTCACGGACCACTGATATGAAATTTGGAATCATTGGACTTGAGCGCTCAGGCAAATCAACCATTTTTGAAGCCTTAACCAGAACGATGGCACCCGCCGAAAGCAAGGCAGAAGATCGTATTGCGACCATCAAGGTGCCTGATCAACGTGTCGATCGTATCAATGAGATCTACAAACTTCCGAAAACGATATATGCCCAGATTGAATATTTTCTTCCGGGCTCTAAAATGAGCCAGGCCAAGGATCAGACAATGTGGACCGCGGTCAGGGACAGCGACGCCCTGATCCACGTCTTACGGAACCATGCGGGCTACGGCTTTGAAACTCAAACTCCACAGGCTGATTTCATAAAGCTTGACCAGGAGCTTATTTTAAACGATTTGGTCATCGCAGAAAAGCGATTGGAGCGCATCGAACTTGACCACAAGCGGGGAAAGAAAATGAACCCCGAAGAGCATTCGCTGCTGGTTGAATGCCATAAACAGCTTGAAAATGAAGTTCCCCTGAGACGTTTTCCGGAATTGGCAGCGGCACATTTGCTCAAAGGTTTCGGCTTTTTGTCCGCCAAGCCAATGCTGGTTGTCTTTAACAACGAAGATGATGATGACACCCTACCGGATATCAGGAAATTGACAAACGCAGAAGACTGTTTGGTAATCCGAGGTAAACTCGAACAGGAACTGGCCCAGATGTCGGCGGAAGAGGCCGCCGAGTTTCTGATGGAGTTTAATATCATGGCCTCGGCCATGGACCGGGTAATTCAGCACTCTTACGAATTTTTAGATCTCATATCCTTTTTTACCATCGGCAAAAAAGAGATTAGAGCCTGGACCATCAAAAAAGACACCACCGCTATTGATGCCGCCGAAGTCATTCATACGGATATGAAAAGAGGGTTTATCCGCGCAGAAGTGGTTTCCTTCGAGGATTTAATGACGGCCGGCAGTTATGCGGACGCGCGCAAAAATGGAACCGTCAGACTGGAAGGAAAAACTTACAGCGTGCAGGACGGAGATATCATTTATTTCCGTTTCAATGTATAATGATTGCGGATAAATTTGCCATCCGGTAATATTAAGTGTTATTCAACTGAACCATCGCGTCACGAGAAAGGGGATGAAATTTGACATTGGATTCTGTTCTGGAAATCATCGCTTATGGTGCCTGGCATGGCGGTAAAGTCGTCGACAATTCGATTTACGAAGAAAAAGGCTTGTCGTTTAAAGGCGGGATTCCGGTCACCAACGAAACCATCTTAGAGCGCATCGGCGTCAGGCGGCGAATAACTGCGCCGCTGGATGAGCGCATCGGCGTCAGCGCCCTGCAAGACCTCATGGACACCTCTGGTATTGATCCGACCCGCATTAAAGTGGTCATCGGTGCCACCAATGTGGGTGATGATAAAAATGATCCCGGCCCATTGATCCGGTATCCTTATGGCATTATCCGTGAGTACTGTCCGCAAGCCCTAGTTTTCGACCTGCTTGCCGGGTGTCCCGGCTTTAATGTTTCCGTGGAGATAGATCTGGCACTGTCGCTGACAGGTTTCTTGAAAGCAGGGGATATTTCGATCATCGTCGGCGCAGAAAACATTCATCGTGCACGGGCATTCAAACCCGACGATACCGCCAACATCATCTTTGGTGACGATGCGCTGGCCACGGCGCTTGAGACCAAAGTCACTAAAACGCCCACCGGACATTACTCAAACCAGCGTAAAATCGAGTTTGGCATAGGCAAGGATACGGCACCCGAATTGGCACTCAAAATTTTTGAGCTTATCGGAAGCACGAAAATCGACGGTCTCATCATCGACAATCAGATTGGGGATCTCATGCACAAAGTGCCGTCCACGGCATCCCGGGTTCAGCACGCGCTGGTTGAACTGGTATATCCCGAAGAAGCCACCCGGGGAACGTTTCAAAAATTCAAGGCAGCTATCGATTTTTACGACCATCACGTAAAATCATTTGCTTACGACATCATGAGCCTGGATGCAAACGCCGATCTGGTAGAAACTATTGGCAAAGCTTTTGTGGAATCCGGAAAATACAAAAACGTGGTGTCGGTATTTCTCGCCTCAGACCGAACCGGGACGATTACCCTGCATCAAGGCCGCGATTATGTATTCGAACGCCCGCGCAGCGGAATTATCGACACCATTACAAGAACCCACGGCTGTTTTGCCAAATACATTCAGGCGGTTGAAGATGGGGGTGAACTCTGGGGTGATATGGACGGCAAGGGTGTCTTCTTATATGCCACCCGGGGCGCGAAAGCCTGCTTACATGATCTCCTGGCTCCAAACGATTTCAACATAAAGGATCTTGATCTTATTATCGAGCACCAGGCCAATTTTGCAATGCTTCCATTGACCATTGAGCAGGTGCTCGACAATGAGCCAGCAGAGTTAAAAGCTGCCGTTGCCGATGTACTCGCAAATAAAATGATTACCAATATTCATGAACGTGGTAACTGCTCGGTGGTCTGCATGCAGCGGCTTCCTTATGATCTTCAGCGGGGCGCACTCACCCCCGATAACATTCAGGGATTTGAGATTAATCAGAATCTTGAAGCCCTGCGAAACGCAAATGTCATATTAAACGACTCCGTCGGCGCCGGAATGACACGCAGCGCCTTTCTGCAAATATTAAAATAAAAAATAAGATACATGTCCCTCAAACGCACGATCGGTTTTATCACCACCTTTTTGGTTTTATGCGCTGTCGTTTTAATCGGTGTGCTGTACACATTTTCATACGT
This sequence comes from Desulfobacterales bacterium, assembly GCA_050116155.1. Taxonomy (GTDB): domain Bacteria; phylum Desulfobacterota; class Desulfobacteria; order Desulfobacterales; family JAHEIW01. The sequence goes on along the minus strand of JASFPE010000249.1, from coordinate 1,719 downwards.
TCTTCCAAAGATTTTAGAATCTAAGCTAATTTCGGATCTTGAAGCCGATACGGGAATATCAGATTTTGCATTTGATGTGCGCGAATTGGATTTAGCGGGAGCCGATTTCAGCAATGTGCGTTTTGGGCCAGAGAAAACACCTGCGTTGCTTATCCGGTCAATCCAGATCGATTATTCACTGGTAAATCTTTATCAAAAAAAGATAAAAAAAGTGACCGCCAGCGGTATCGAACTTTACTGCGCGTATCAGGATGGGAAATTACGCTTCCGGGGAATCGATTTGGAAAACGTAATAGAAAAATTACGATCCCGGGTACGGGAAGCCCCTGCCACCCCCGCTGCCGGTTTACTCGCCGTCGAGCAGTTCATCATCCGCAATGCCACGGTCATTTGTGAAATAAACGGCCAAACCTACAGAGTGCCATTTGAAATTGAGATGATACCGCAAAACTCGAATTTTAACCATTTAACGTTTACGGCACAAACTTATATTTGGCATCAAAAAGTATTGGTGGCGGCTGACATGGATCTGAAGCAAAAGACAATCTCCTTTAATTTTTCCTCAAAAAATGCAACGCTTGCCAAATTTGCGGCGCTCACCCAACGCATCGAAGGGCTGAGTATATCCGGCCAGGCGAATATGGAGGGCAGCGCCAAGCTGACGTGGGCGCCATTTACCTTATCATCGTTGGTGTCTTCGCTGGAACTGCATAAAACTAGAATCCGTCTGAATAATTTGCAGCTACAAAATCCCCTGAATCAAAAGCAACAGGAACTTCCGTTGCGAATTAAATTGGAAAACGTCAATGAAAAAACATGGCGGCTCTCCGCATCTGAAATGGCCGGGATATCACCCGTGCCGTTTACGCTTTCCGAAATTGATTCTCACATCAACCTGAAAGAAGACGCAGTGCAAAGCTTTGGAAATTTTGTGATCAACCTGAATAACGCCAATGCACAGGCCAAGGCTTTCCTGCCGTTAAAAATCATTGCGCAATCCTTTCTGCGGGTAAATTTTTCAATCAGCTATTCTAAAAATGGTAACCTGACATTCGAGCTGAAAAATCGACCGCTAAAAAAAGATTTAAATCAGACGAACACCCTTATCGTTGACCGATTTGAAATTAAAACAAAAGTTCCTGAGGTAGAAATTTGCGGCCACCTGAAAAAAAAAAGCGGATTTGCGACGTATAAGCTGAAAATTCCAGATGTTCATATTGCATCCCAAAAAACAACCATTGAATTGCCGGCGGTATTGCTTGCCGGCACCGCAGATATCAACCGCGACAGCAAAGCTACTCAAACGGCGGTGTTTAATCTGCAATTACCCGATTCCGAGATAACGTGGAATTCTACAAAAATTGGGGTATCCGACCTTGCGCTTTCGGGTACATTGCTGGTGGACAAAAATTCCCAAAGACTCGATAAAGGCCGTTTAGAATGGGCCGATGCCAACCTGGTCATCGCTGAGATGAATGCTAAAATCACCGGTGTGGGGGGTGCCATTCCATTTCAGTGGCCGCTAACAGGCAAAGGCAAGCCAGGCAATTTTGACATCAAGGCAATCCATTATCAACATCTGCATTTTGGTTCACTGAGCGGAACGATCCAACAGACCGCACACGGAATCTCCTTCGCAGGCAGACACAAAAACCGTTTAATTCCAGAACTCATCATGGCTTTTAAAGGGGATGCGGAAATTATCGGCCCAAAGAAAGC
>JASFPE010000248.1:0-8459 GCA_050116155.1 Desulfobacterales bacterium | reverse complement strand
CAAGGCGTCTTCGTTTCTGGCTGTAAGCCTCAAACAGATAGCCAAGTGCTTCCATTAAAATAACCTTCTTTTCACGATCTTTGGTACCATCCCGATCCAGACGTTTACCGCCAATGAGATACATCATTACATTGTAGCGATTTAACGATGCGGCACTCAAATTATAATTCAAGACGGATGATAGTTTTAAAAATTCGGTAAGATCGTATAAAGGCATATCATCTCCACACTGGAGGCAGTGATTGGCTGAGCGAGCATTTGTTTATGACGAGGCGGCAATAGAATTGAATATTGTCGATTGAATATTCAATTTAATTTGCAGGGTTAGAGGGTTTGTTCCTGAAATTCTTCTTCCAGCTTTTTGACAGAGTCAATGACTACGGCTGAAATATCGTCCACTTTTTCTCGTCGAATCCCCAGAAACTTCAACACGCCCTCTTCAAAATCTGTTGGCTCCTCCGCTTCCAAACCGACCCCATAATTAGATTTTTTTGAAATATAATCAGATAGATGAACAATATACGCCAACCGGTCATTTTCCGACATCGAAGGGTGATGATGAAACCGAATGGCTGTAGATTGGACCTCCGGAAACCGCCAGAAACGAGTTGCCCGGGACATGATTTCAGCGTGATCAAATCCAAGAATCTCATGCTCGGCTTTCAAAAAAGTGTGTTGGCCGTCTTTGAAAAATGCATCGAAATCTTCTCGGCGCTCATAAATATAAGGATCCAAAATAATCTTGCCGGCATCGTGAAGCAGTCCAGCAATAAATGCGTCATCGGTCAAATCAGGCTCTAATTTTTGTGCCAAGATCTTGGAGCCGATGGCCACCGCCAGGGAGTGTTTCCACAGGCCTTCAGGGGCGATCTTGTACCCTCTTAATTTTTTGCTTAACAATCTTGAAGAGGCTGAGATCGTAATCAATTCTCCCAGCGTCCTTTGCCCCAGCAACACGGAGGCATGCTGGATGGAAGACACCATGCCGCTAACACCATAATAGGCTGAATTGGCCAGCGTCAGGACCCTGGCTACAATGGCCTGGTCGGTTTCGATGACACCGGCAAGATCTTTTAAACTTGAGTCAGGATCATCCATGATTTCTTGCGCCCTCAGAATAATATGCGGCATCGGCGGCAAATTGACAAGACCTCGCAAGATTTTGGTTTTTAATACGTTGCTTTCGGATTGTTTCTCAGGATCATTAAGAGATGAATTCAGTGCCTCGAACTGATCGCTAAAGGGATCCGTGACCGTCTGAAACGGGGCATTTTTTTCTGATCTGGCAAGTAAATAGAGTTTAATTAGGGACTCACATTTGGGGCATTTTAGGTGCAGTCCTTTTGAGCGGGATAAAAACAAATCTTCCCTAAGTTTACTTACATGCAGACAACTTGGACATTCTATTTTCATCAACCGAATTCCGTGGCCATTTATAGATACGGCATCATACCTAACGCTGAGATTCTATCAAGTCAGGTGCAATCCAAATCATTCAGATCATGATTGATCATATCACATTTTATAAAATAGTTAATTATAATAAATATTATTAAACAGTTAATATATAAAATCAAGCGACCAAATGCAGATCGGTTAAATCTCGCAGTATTTAACGGGGAACCAACCCTTCTCGATGGTGACTTTAGCAGGTTTAATAAATAATACTTCATTATGAAGGCCTGGCATGCTAAAAGAAGTCTTTATTTCATTTAGTGCATTTAGAAGGAGGACACAGATCAGCTGGTCCTGTCAGCCGATGATACGGCAGACGTTATTCACCTGCTTTTGGCGCTCCCCCACGGGGTAAGAGATATGTCGTTGATTTTCGAGGATCTGGTTGAAACCTCCTGCAATCTGGCTAATGTTGAGCTTAACAACTCAACTTTACAAATACTCACCAGTCAGCGCAGCTCGGTGGCGTCGAAACTTGAAGATATGGCCGCCACGGTGCGAGCCATGGCTTCACTGATCGGAGCCGAAACCCGGGCAGAAAATGAATATTCTCCCTGGCAGCCAAACATGCATTCTGCCCTGCTACAGCGCTGCAAAGACATTTATCAACGGCTCTTCAACCAGAATCCGCAAGTCGAAGCCGTTCACGCCGGGCTGGAATGTGCCGTCATCGGATCAAAATACGAGGGCATGGACATGGTATCTTTCGGACCAACGCTTGAAAATCCCCATTCACCCAAAGAGCGGCTTTTTATTCCATCGATTGAGCGGGTCTGGACTTTTCTGATTGCGCTCTTGAAATCATATGCAGAATAATAATGGCTGATTTTAAGGAATAGATAGAAGAATTCTAAAGTTCTGGATACTGGTTGTGGAAGTACTGGAAGAACAATTCTGGATCATATGGTGTTTATCTGCCAAAAGAAATGAAAAAGGCGAACCTGTCGCTTCACCTGATCCCAAGGGCCTGCGGTCCTCGACCCGGTTGAGCTTGGCGTTAGCTAAAGAAAAGACGAGATTAATCCTCATGAGTGGCTGAGGTCATCGCCGGTAAGCGCAAACAACCAAAGATAATGGCAGGCTTCCATAAAAGCTAACCAATACAAAAAAACCATGCGAATAATTGTTGTATCCGACATTTTCGGGAAGACCAATGAACTAATCGCTTTATGTGATTCACTGAAATTGCCGGTTGATATCATCGATCCGTATTCAAGTAATTTAATGCATTTTAAAGAAGAATCTGAAGCCCATGACTATTTCATGAATTATGAACAAACTATCAAAAAACTACAACCAAGTCGGTTACCAATAATTTATCGGCTGGCTTTGTATAAGTACCGGTTAACTTGATTCTTTAGCCGAAGGAGGTGAATTTTATGAAAGGGTGGAAAGAGTTATTTGATGAAGATAAAAAAGTTACGGATATCGCCGGAAAGGTAACTGCATTAGAAAAAGAATATAAAAAATGGGATTGGTTAAATACCAGCTTAATTTTTCTAGGATTTGGAATTATCCTATGCTCACTGGGGGGATCAAGGATGATTCAAAATATCTTGCTAGGCTCCGGGATTATCGTTGCTATAACAGGATTGATTAACATTGCGGTATTGAAAATCTGGATGCATATCAAAATATCAATGTATCAACTAATCCTGGAATTTAGAAAATCTCATGAGCAGCCATCTAAAAATGAACGATTATAAGCGACCTGAAGAATATGGAGGGAAGTATAAATGAGATGAGAGCCTTTTTCCCTGCCCAAAGATTAGAGCGCTTTGAGGACTTTTATTCATCACGCATTGATAACAGTTTATTGCTTGACGCATTGGGTGTCGATGCTTCCCATCGCAGGCAAGGCATCGGTACAAGGCTTGTAGAATTGACCAAAGAAATGGCCCAAAAAAACGGATATGAGCTTATAAGCCTGATCGTTTTCGCGGACAACGCTGCGGCCTTGGCGCTATACAAATTTCTCGGATTTGAGGCGGTTCAGGAAATAAAACTTGAAGGCAACGAATTCATTCCACACCGGGGCGGCTGTGTGCTTTTACGATGTAAGGCAACCACATAATGATCAGAAAAATGCACGCCAGCGATGGCCAACGTGTTTTGCAAATTTACCGGCAGGGACTTGAAACACGAAACGCCACGTTTGAAACAGAGGTACCGGATTGGAAACACTGGGATCTGGCGCACCATAAATTCTGCAGAATCGTCTATGCGCAAAAAGGTAAAGTTCTGGGATGGGGCGCATTGGCACCACTATCCAAGCGCAGCTGCTATAAGGGCGTTGCCGAAATCAGCGTTTATATTGATACCGGCCACTTAGGCCAGGGAATCGGCAGTAAGCTGATGAAGGCAGTCATTGATGAATCCGAAAAAAATGGAATCTGGACCCTGTACGCATCCATATTTCCCGAAAATGTTGCCAGTCATAAGCTGCATCTGCTTCATGGGTTTCGAGAGGTTGGCATCAGAGAACGAATCGCTCAGCTCGATGGAATCTGGCGTGACACCCTAATCCTTGAGAGACGATCCCAAAAAGTGGGAGTCTAGTATCTAGGCTTATCCGGCATCATTTTTCTCCCCAATGAATGGCAGTACTTAGAAGATAATTATTGTAATTTACACTAGTAAATGAAGACAATCGGTTCTGATATCGGAGAAGATGTGGAAAGAATATTATAGCAGTAAAACAGGTAATGAATCCTTATTAAACAGACCTCTTACAGCCGATGAACGTATCCAGATGCAAAAGGATGTCTCCCGCGCCAGAAACAAGAATGCATTGCTTGGAATGGTCAGCAGTTTCGGTTTATTACAATATATTTTGGCACCTTTTTCGCTAATATGGTCGTTTACAATTGCAAAACGCAATGCCAACACTGCTAAAAGAATTCTTTCCGCTTTGTTTGTAATAACAAACTTGATATCCATTGTTTTGATGGTCTATAGAGGATATTTTACCAGTTTGGGGTGGTAGGACAGAGATATCGTCAGACAATAACGGAATTTAGAAGTCGATTGAATGAGGCTTAGAAGAATAGGAAAGGCAACTCAGCAATGAACAAATTTGAGTACAAATGAAAGGAGAAATACGATGTCAGTGTTTAAAAAACTTGGCGAGGGTATCGCGGACTTATCGGAACTCAATGTGCAAACATTTTCCGGCGACATCACGGCCGTGATTGACAAAAGCACGAGCGGTAATGTGATTGATTGGACAAAACTGCTGAAAGACGCCAAAACAAGCGGGAAAGTCAAATTGATCGCAGCTGCAAAGATTAAGTTTGATGGTGACTCAGACACCTATTTTGCGGAAGATATCTCAGCCGATATGCTGGAAGCCCATCTTACAGCGGTGGAAGCCGGTCAGAATGTGCGCGAGGGATTGGTCGCCATGTTCAAAGATGTTCTCGAGATCGTATAATGTCCAACCAGCACGATTTGGAAGATTACCGGCTGCCAAATCTTCAGAGCCTTGCAGCGCCCGACCGCTTCGATGAAGTCGATGCCATTCTTGATAAAGCAAATAAAAAGGGCGTAGCCGCACCATTGCCGGGCTCCAAGCACGAAGTACGCTACAAAGAGCTCCTCGAATCCCGTATCTGTACGATTCGCACCCGACTTTACCTGTTGGGCTACTTGAAACGTGACAACCACCGCCCGGAAGTCGATGACTTTCTCAAAGACGCCATCTGCCAATTTCAGACGGAAGCGGAATTAGAGCCAGATGGCTGGGTGGGACGGCAAACGTGGACGGCCTTACAGGAGCTCGTCAGCTTTGAGCACCCCAGCAATCTGCGTAAATGGTTTACGGGTAGCCGGATCAAACCGGCACTTTTACGCGCCATCAAATTGCGGTTATTCGTGCTTGGCTTTTTACCCTCCAAACAGGCACAGGACACCAACAAGCTGCGGAAGGCGCTTGAGAAATTTGTTTCAATCGCCAGAATCTTGAAATTACACGACCAGCCGCTTTCTCCGGACATGGCTTTCGATACCATCAACATCCTGTTTGATCAGGACGGCATGGCAGCGCAGTTGGCACAAGCCGGTGAAGACTTTATGCGGCATCGCCCCGCCGACATTCGGATAAGAGATGCCAGACGCTCAATTCACAAATTCATCATCTGCTGTGCCAAAATCGAGCTATGGCTGCTCGGATACGAGGTCTCTCTTGACGGTACCGCTAAATTCAAAATTCCCCAGGGAATTGAACGGTTTACCTATATGCCCGCAAGCTATCCACTCTTTCATGCGTTATACACCTTCTGGCAAGAAAACGGCATGAACAAGAGCGATGCGCTGAGTCAGGCCACCCGCATCACTGGACTTTTTTTCAATACGCTTCTTAAGATCCAGCAGCAGGGCGATCCAATCGCAGATCCAAGCCAAAGCCAAGAACTCTACGATATGCTGGTAAAAGAAGACAGAGAAGTGCTCGACCAGATCTGGGGGTATATCAAAGCCATTGGCAGTCGAATCTGGGACGGCCTCAAACGGGTGTGGCGCTGGTTCAAATCCTTGCTTCAGAATGTTGTCAAGAAAATTAGGACATGGGTGAAAAATGTTGCCCGGCTGGCGTACCAATACGCCCTGAATGCGTTTCCAATACTAAAGGGCATCGTTCAAATGACAAAGGCATCGGCGTCGTTTCTGCTCCACAAAACGCTGCCGGATTCGGATATTGGCCACATCGTCATCAATCGCGATCGCGACTATGACTACCGAATATATTTAAATCCTGAGCGAAATTATCAAAAAGTGAAAACCAACCTGGCGGATTTTCTCCAAAAGGCAAGCAGCTTCAGCATTGGCATGCGTGTGTTGGGGTTGATGGTAAGTGCCCTTATTTCGGTTACCAAAAGCGTGGCCCTGGCAGGCGGCTGGTTCGGGCTTATCCTGGCCTTGCTGAAAATTTATGCTCAACTCAGGGAGCTGGTAGCGGTACTCCGTAAGAAGCAGGTGCTTGTGGCGGTTGGGTAAGATATATTTCGGATTAATTTTGTTCTGGATTGAATGCCGTTGGCCTCAGTCCCTGTATAATTTCCAGATCCTTTTTACTTCGCTCAGCCATACGGGCTTCGACTTCTTTTTTTTGCAGGCCCATCAAAATTTCATAGGCATTGTACTTGGTTTTGCAAAAATAGATATCAAACGGATCCTGCCTGCCTACCGCCCGGTAGATCCGGATTCCCGGGATTTTATCTTTTTGAATATATTCATTTTCGGTGTTGATCAACAAGGGCTCAATGTCGCGTTTGTTGAGCCAGGGTATACATGCGCCTTCCATGCCAAGCTCCGGATCCATAATGGAGCGTATTTTTTCGGTTACGCCGCCAACCGCAAGAATGATATCTCCGGTTAAGGAGCCGGTAACTCCGTAGCGTTGATTGACCGGTTGTTTGATAAAATCAGAAATCAAGCCGATATCAATGGCCACCGATGCGCTGTCACCCTCTATACCGCTGTGCGCCTGAATATATTCCACATACATTTCATAGCCCACATGTGGGGCGCCGATGTTGTTCAACACATTCTTTATAGAGGCACGTACATTTTGTGCAGCCGCCTTGGCGATATCACCGATTTTGCCCGGCGCCACCACCTTGTCAACGGCGCCGACATTGATTTGGCAATGAATCGGCAAGGGCTGGCCGCACATCTGACCGCTGGATTTTGCGTAAATGACAGCCAGACCGACCACATAGCCGATCGAATCCGTCATCGAACTGATGTATTTTTTTAAATACTTCTTGTGTTCGCTGATGTCTTTGGAAAGGCCACTCTCAAGACTTAGATGCTCCTTTAATGCCCGCTTCACATGTTTGGCTTCTACCCGCGGGGAATTTTCGAAAATCGCTTCAAATTCGGCGGATTTAATCAATCCGTTAATGGGTCGCAACATGCTGCTTAATTTTCCATCTGAGGCCCGGCAACGCAACTCCTTGATGATTTCCAGAACCGCACTACGATCAAATTCTCTTTCTTGAAGTATAAATTCGTCCGAAAGCGGTTTGCCAAATATATACTCATTTCTTTTTTTGACACTGTCATGGCCCTCCTGATCGATGACCTGACCCCAGGAGTCTTTGAACTCGTTTCCCAGATTAATAATTTCCTGTTTGACATACTGGGCAACCTGTTGAATCGTCTCCGCAGTTTCAGCAACGGCACTTTCCATTTGAATAATTTCACCTTTATCTTCGATACGGCTCAAAAAGGCGCCCCCACCCTCTTCTTGAAGATAGGCCAAGGTATCATGGTTACAACAGGCAACAATGATGTTATCGGCTCTTAAATGATTCTCGGATCGATCGGCAGCACCGCTTCCGGTATTTCTGCCGCCTTCAAGAATATATCGCTTGTTTTGCATGATCTCCAACAGATCCGCCATATAGCCGACTTTAACAAGGGTTTTTAGCTCGTCAATAAATATAATCGGTGATTTGGCATGCGCACCCAAATATGCCCGCTTGTGAGCCGGTGTTTCAAGGTTGCCCGATTGGTAAGGATCATGTCGGAAGCCGCCTTTCATATTCCTGGCATTGGGTTCGGAAACCCGTGCCATAAAATCTTTGTCCTTACGAGGATCATACAAAATCTCAGGAACCATATCATACAGGTGTTTCACGCTGTTTTTGCGATCCACATTGGTTTCGCGTTGGATTTTTTCCCGGGCCTTGTGATTATTTTCCTGGATATACATAAATATCGCCCCCATTCCAAAAAGACCGGTGGCGATAAAAGCCGGCGGGAAATAGATACCGGCACCGGCGCTGGCAAGGGCTGTCAAGATAAGTCCTATTTTTACCCTCCGGGCCGACTGAATTTGATCCGACAGGTTGAACTCATCCACGCTGTCCCTGGCGGATTCAATCGAGGCATTCAGCTTGATCAGCAGCCTGTCAATCTTCTCCGGAAGCTCGTAGGCAAAACGAACATGGTTCCGATCTCTGCCGGGGTAGGAAATAATGGCATCCTTGAGCTTAATATAA
>JASFPE010000247.1:0-8471 GCA_050116155.1 Desulfobacterales bacterium | reverse complement strand
TGGGGCTCCACTGGTAGCAACGTCATTGCAAGCCACGTTGACGGCGAGCCATCCAATATTGCCAATGGCTCCAATGATTGGGTCCACATGGGAAATCAGTATATCACCGCCGATTTGGGTCAGGGCGACATCTTCACCGAAAGCGGCACCCAGGATAACATCCGGGTCGTCCGTGCTGGTAAAAGGGAAAACACGTTTTTCTAAGACGTCCAAAGAAAATTTTGACATGTTGATCCTCCTGTTTGCTGACGATCTGATAGGCCCCCTTGAGCCCTATCTCATCTGTCAGATTTGTTGAGCCAGACCTAACACGCACCCGAAAGGTCTCACAAACTTTGATATAGCCCTTTTGTACATCTCTCCGTCGGTCCCTTTGAGTCCGACGCTTCCGCCCATTCCGGCGACGGGATTCACGATTAACCCTATTCGTCGATTCATTTCTCTCCCTCTCTGTGGGCGTCTTTAGGGCGTCTCTTGCGCGCAGCCGTCTTTTTCCAACTGACGCCTATAAAGTACCTCCATCTTGCGGTAGTTGTTTACCATTACGTTTTTAATGGAAATGTCATGCAAAACCGCGGCGGGATGCTGCAAAGGAATTACTTTTTTTCCATCACTCTCCAAAGCATTACCATAAACCTCACGAAACTCCGGTTTGGGCGGCGCGGGAATCCTATATTTCTCGAAGAGGTAGCGGGTGGCATAATATCCCAGCGGAGCCAATATGCCCGGATCTATGAGCTCTATCTCCCGATCCAGGAATGGGCTGCAGGTGGTGACCTCATCGGACTTGGGTTTACGGTTTTTGGGAAGCACACACTTAATCAAATTTGTCATATAGACCTCTTTACGATCAATACGGATCGTCTTTAGCAATTGATCGAGTTCATTCCCCGAAGGTCCAATAAACATTCTGCCTTCTTTATCCTCCTGTTCTCCAGGGGCCTGGGCAATAAGCATTAATTCAGCATGCAGATGCCCTTCTCCGCAAAGAGCGTTTGTCCGCGTATCCGCCAATCGGCATTGGTAACATCGTCTAATTTCTCGATTTAATCTGGAAAAAGAAGATTTTTGCTCTTTTAGGCTCACTTTTAGGATTCGATACCCTTTCTGGCTTCAACACCTTTCTGATAATAATGCTTAATTTCCTGCATTTCGGTAACCAAATCAGCTTTCTCGATGAGTTTCGGCAGACAATATCGACCTGTGAGAATCAATTCAACGGGCCCTGGCTTTTCTTCCAAAACTGAAAACACATCCTCCGTTTTCAATAAACCAAAGCATATAGCAACGCATACCTCGTCCAGGATGACAATATCGTATTTCCCGCTTAACATAGCTTCTTGCGCGCGATGTAATGCCTGCGCGGCAAGACGCTTATCATTCTCGCTAGGTGGTTTTTCCTGTAAAACAAAGGCGTCATTTCCGTACTGTTCTAATCTGACCAAATCGTTCAACAGTTGTATACTTTTTACTTCACCGTATGCAAAATCCTTCATGAACCGAATGATGAAGGTTTTCAGCCCACTGCCCACTGCTCGCAAAGCCTGCCCCAATGCCGCCGTTGTCTTACCCTTGCCGTTTCCCGTATAGACCTGAATGTATCCTTTTTTTAATCGACTCATCTGGTTTTCCTCATTTTTAAATGATATCCTTTGTATAGCCCATCAGCAGGGTCAAACCTATCGGATTTGACTTATTTTGTGCATAAGAATCAATCCCAATGCTTCGGTGACAACGGCCATGCCCGGTGCGGCATTATACCCCCACCGGACCGCTATCCAGCCTCCCAAGGCTGAGCCCGTCACACAAGCCATTGCGAGAAAAGCACAAAAAATGCCCATTCCTTCACCTTCCCCAAAGGGAGATAGAAGAGCCGTCAAGGCAGTGCCGCTCACAACGAGGAAGGGCCAGCAAAGCACAACAACAGAAAAACTTAACAATATCAACTGAACCGAGCCCTCAAAAGGGAACACCCCCAGAAGAAAAAAACTAATAAAAGCCATCAGACGCAATCCCAAAAAGCTCTGGAGAACCCTCATCGGGCCGAACCGATGGGCCAGGTGGCCGGCCGGTGCGAATAAAAAAACAGAAAGGCCCATGGCTACGGCAAAAGTAAGTGATAGAGGTTTTTGACCGATTCCAAATACTTCCTGCATCATGACCGGATAGAACGTATATATGGCAGAGGCGCCTGCAACGCAGAGAAACCAGACACCCATGAAACGTTCAAATGATGTGTTGCGGACTGAGTTTAAATGCCTTAAGACGTTTAACCTACTGTGATTAAACTTAAAATGTGATGATTCCTGATCCCAAAGGCAAAGGCGATCATGGTTAAGACTCGCTAATTGGTAGCCTGCCGTCTGGAGACACACCTTGGGTGTCAGGCAACTTGGCAAGACAGCGAGAGCAATTAAACCTGCCGCTATCAGCAAACTGGTGCTCAAATCAATTTGGCTCAAAGCGGCTGCAAGGAGCATTCCGCTTACCTGGCCTCCGCTGTTAAATGTTTGAAGCCAGCCGATTCGTTCGTTCCATTCTGCTTTCGGATGGATTTCCACGATAAACAGATTCCCGACGGTCATAACCACGAACACGCCAATACCCTGTATCAAAGCCAGACCCAACCAGATCGGGAAGGAATGCGTGAAAGATAAAGCCGCCAGTGTAATTGCAGTAATTATCAGACCGCCGGTCAACAACTCTCGATGAATTCCATATCGATCCGCGACACTGCCCCACATAGGCGCCATTAAGCCCCCCAAGTTAAAGGCAGCCATTACGAGGCCCACGTGGCAGGCGCTGCTAAAGCGCTTCAACGCTAATAGCGGTATCAAGATCGGAAACATTCCTCCCATGGTGCAACCCAATATGGCATAGCTCAGGTACCATGGCTCCACCCACCGGCGTTTTTCCAATCTTCCAGTTGGCTTATCCGTGATGGACGAATTTTTAGTGGTTCCTAATTGCTCAAATGACCTACTTCTCATCATTAGGCCGACCCTATAGACTGGAAATTCATTCTCTATAGATGCTTGGAGCATAAAACGTGCCATCGGCTATTCAACTGTGTATTCGTTTTTATTCCAATTAATTACTCATTTTTTGGGTAACAGCTAATCTTCGTGAGCGGCAAGATTTAGAAAAATTTAAAAACCATTTTCGCAAAATTTCTAATTTAAATCAGGGATTTTAGTTATTAATAAAGCCAGGAATAACGGAAGGAAAAAAAATGAATGGGGTTAAGGGGAAACAATAAAACAAATTTGTCTTAACGATATCAGATGTAAGTTTCTACATTGCCGATTAGTACGGTTGGTAATATTTGATACCGATAGCATATTTGTGGGATCCGACAACGTATATTTCCTTACACCATTTTGCTTCACCGAGAGTTACCGTACGGAAACCTTCATGTAACTTACGGTTAGAGGGATCAGGTGAAAACTTATCAAGCCGGATATAAATAGTGGCACCAGGGCGAAGTTTAATTTCAGATTCAAAACAAAGACCGCTTTCACTGTAATTTAAAAGTTTGCCACTAAAAAGATGGTCAGTATTAAAATAAGTCCAGGCGATGCATGCCTCCTGGTTATAACGATCACGGGTTCTTTTTTCAGTTTGATCTGTCATTTTATGTTTTTTTTTATACGCTTAAAATAAAGGGGTAGCACTTTATATCCTTAAAATTTATTTTTGTGCTTTTTGTGGCAAGAAAGTTTCAATACTTGCTGCAAAGCAGACTCGTCGTAATGGAATAATGGATGAATGGGTTGGTTTTGATCGGATTACGTCTCAATTTAAATTTAAAAAAATAGCTATTCCGATTCTTAACCCAATATAGCGCTAAAGCTTCACTTCGTGCCCAGTATTCCAACATTCCAGCATGCTTCATGCAGGTTATTACGAGATTGAGCAATAAAAACCTTTTTGGTTCCGACTTGTCCGGGTTAGGAATTCACCCCATTATTTTTCAGAATTGGTCTTAAACCAAAAAAAGTCTATCCCAATGTTCATTTAATTGCATTTTCTGAGGTTCAGGCAGCTGCCGATCCTATTTCCCGCACCGTAATCGCTTCTTGCTCACAGACTTCAATACAGCTTTCGCAACCGACGCAATCATCTACATTAACCGGTACTGATTTTTCATCTTGAAGCTCGTAAACTTCAGACGGACAAATATCAACGCATTCGCCACAACCAATACACTTATCCTCGTCAACTATAACTTCATACATTGTTTATCTCACCTCCTTTTGATGAAGATTTAAATAAGAAACGATGTTATTTCGGCGAATTTATTAGCATATAATGTGCCAATATTTTTGATTTTGAAAATTGATAAAAAATCAGAAAGTTAGAGCGATATATGATTACCGCTCATATTATTAGTAATTAAAAAAATAGAAAAATTTCGAATTATTGTTTAGCAATAGTTCGAAATCAAATCATGTCATCTCCCAAGGCCGTGGCTAAATCGGTTAGGCTCGGGAATCTATCCAAGGATATGCATCAGCGTCTTATTCTCGAATTCCAGATAATCGGTTAACTCTTTCGTAGAATAGTTCAGTAGTTTCTTAATCCCAGCCAATGAATCGGCAGGGTTTTGCGCGAAATATTTTGCCTTTTCTAATGCCATCTGCTCGAGCTCAGACAAAGGTGCAACTTTGTTGACAATACCCAGTTCCAAGGCTTCCTGAGCAGTAACCTCTTTATCGGAAAGCAATAACTCAAATGCTTTGCTGTGGCCTAACCTTTTACCAAGAAAATAAGCTTCGCCCCCCTTTGGAGCCATTCCCTGCTTGAGAAAGGTATTCTTGAAGACTGTATTGTCGGCGACGATTCTATAGTCGCACGCAAGACTCATACTAAAAAGCTGTGGGTATATTTTCCCGCTATCGACACTGATAAAGAACTTATCAGATTCCATAATTTTCAAAATGAGTTTATCGACAGATCTGTACATTCTAAGTACCGCTGCTTTGTTTAATTTATTTTTTGGTACCGTACCGTAAAATTCAATATATTCTTCACAATTTATTTTTTGTGGAATATTCATAATGATAACGACTTTAATTGAATCTCTCTTTAAAAGGAGATCCAAAAAATCTGTGAGTTCATTCCTCCAGATAAATCCAGCTGATTGAATCAGACGGCTTCCTTTGGGCCTGATCTTAACGATACTTCCAATTATTTCGGCTGAAATCGTGTCACATTGCTGTTCAAGATTTTGTATTTTGTTCATCATATCCTCCATGTACTTGTCCATATCCTAGGCGTTATAAACTACAAAAGATGTCTATATTTCGTCTTTCTTTTTCTTGGTTTTTGATGAATAACCGTCCGCACACCACCCACTACCTTTTAACTCAAAGGTACAAGCGGAGATGATCTTTTTGGCCTTCTGATGACACTTCGGACACTTTATTTCCTCTGTGCCCATTTTAACAAACTTCTCCGTGATGGTGCCGTTCGGGCACCTGAATTCGCATATAGGCATGTTGTCACCTTTTATGGTTTGGCGAATTTTTTGGCCAGATCATTATCAATCACATAGATGCAAACCTCTTTGGCACCCAGCTCCGTATAACGGTATTTTTCGCACAGGTTGTTTATCAGATAGGTCACATCATCCCGGATGCGCTTATCATAGGTCTTAAAATCTTCATCATCATAATCTTTGATGGCCCGCCGGAAATTTTCGTTTTCCAAAAACGGATCCAGCACCTTCTCCTTTAAATTACGCACATAGCGATCATGCATGTCTTGAAATATCTTGGTTTCCGTTATCGCAAGCCCTTCGACCATGATTTCCTGGGTCAGGGTTTTGGTTGTATACTCCTTTTGCGCTTCTTCTCGAAACGCCATGCGTTGATTTCTGTCTGCCTTGGCCCCCAGCAGTCGTGTTTCGATACCTTCTAAGAATTCTTCGGTAATGGATAGCTTTTCTCCGGTATAGGTGCAGGTTTCCTCGGCACCGATTTCAAAATTGATGGCAAACAGGTAATTTTGGATTTCGCAGGAAATTTGCTTTTCATTATAGTAATACAGGGATTCTTTGACTTCCTGCAAAATCGTATAATCATACATGCGTAGTAGAGAATCCAGAAATCCTTTAGGAATTAAATCTTTAATCTCTTTGCCGATATTTGAGAAAAATTTACACAAATCTGACATGTTGATTAATTTGTCCCCTTTGGTGTATCTGGAAAAGAACTTATTAAATATCTTAATGGAATCCCGCCCGGAGATGCCGTGGCGGCCTTCATTTTCGGATTCGGCAATGATTTTGCGCCGCCGCTTTGCCTTTAAGCGCTTGCGATCTTTTTCCTTCAGCCATGTGGGGATATATCCGATGTAAATTTCCATTTTAAGCAGCTGGAGCTTTTCATCACAATAGATGCGATATTTCTCAGGATCACCAATCCATTCGAGCAAGGCTTCGGATTTGGTGTTTAAGCGGGTGGAGATAATCACCCGGGCAAAATTGTGAAGCACCCTGGGCAGAAAACGTTCATCGATGTGTTTGCCGAAAATATTGCGGTAAATCTCCACTTCGGTAGCCAGATCCATGACATAGGGAATGTTGATATATTCGATGCGATCCAGAAAAGACTGAAACCCTTCGATGTTTTTTTGATCCTCCGGGTTCATGACCGCCAACAAAAAAGAATCCACATTTTCTTCGATATCTTCGACCTTGTGAACACCCTCACTGATGATGTTGTGCAGTTCAATCAACCGTTCGGTATTATGAGATTTTATATCCATAAGCGCATAAACACCATTGTTTGTTTTAGCATATTGGGAAAAAATATATTTGACCTCGTTGCTGTCTTTTAGCAGTCTGTTAATTCTGTTCTGCAATATCGGATTGGTCAAAATGTTTTGCCGCAACGGCTTGTCGCCCGGATTGAAAACACTGATCCCTTCTCCGAGTCGCCGGTTGAATCGGTAAGGTCGCGCATACAGCATTTCATAAACCTTCAGAGGATCCTTCAGACGAGCGAGCAGTGCCTCGTATAGAGAACTGCAGATGGTGCAAGGGGTATCTTTAAATACCCATTCGTATTCTTTTTCAGTGGAGAGCTTCCACTTGAATTTGTCATTTTTGAACAGATCATCGAAGAATTCCCGGCGATATTGCTTGGGGATCATCAAAATCGGATTGTCATGACTGGGGCAGGGAACTTCAATGTAATCTTCGTTTAAATAGGGCATATAGGAATCGCCAAATAAGCCCTGCGATACATCGCCAGTCTCCGATCGGTTTCTAGCGTGGGTTGTTTGGACTGGATTAGCGGTGCTTTTTTCAAGTAGACGGGATAATTTTTCAAATAACGGATGTTCTTCATAATCGGTGAAGCTGCCCAAAATATTGCGATCAAAACGCCAGACCGTTTCATATCGCATACCGGCTTCGGTATTGGCATATTCTTCGAACTTCATCAGCAGGTTATTCAAAAACGTACTCTTACCGCAGCCCGGAGGGCCTTCAAAAATATAGATTTTGTTTTGTTGAGCCCCGCGCTCTAATGCTTCCGCTAGATTTACAAGTCGATTGGAAAACAGCCGGTCAGCAAAAAACGGGGAGTCTGAACCTTCCACCAATAGGTTGCTGCAATCATAGAATTTATATTGGATCGATTCGGGATCATCCGGGTATTCATCCACACCCTCACCGACATAAGCCTTGACCATGTCATGAAAGACCTGGAAAACATTGCGCACAACAATCGACGGGTTGTCGACCAGAACCTTGAGGAATTCCTCAAAGGATATAGATGTGCGTTGCTCCAGTCCGCTCATGTTTTGATTGAGCGTTCGCATCGCCTTTTTAATGCCGTTTTTTGCGGTCTCGGCATCGGAATTGGAGCCCTTTTTATTTTTTAAGGCCTTCGCAATTTTTTTCACTTTGCCCAAATAGATTCTCCCGGTTCAGAGGACAGAAGGCAGAAATCTTCTTAATCCGTTCTCTGTCCTCTATCCTCTGTCGTCTGTCGTCTGTCCTCTGTCATCAGATATCCTTTGAAAGGACCTCTTTCGAAAGCTTTCGCTTGTTCATTGTATACCTTACCCGCTGCCATTTAAGTTCCTTTTCTTTCTTCTCTTCCTTAATGGGCATTACCGAAGCTATAATGGCTAACTGAGGCTTCGACGCTTCGACTTGAACCACTTCACTGGTTTCCAGTTGAACCGGTGCCCCCCAGAGATATTCAATTCCCAGCATGGTGTTGGTGATATAATCTTTCACCAGAGGCTTGCCTTCAAAATGATGCACCAGACTAACTATACCATTGTTGTTATTGTTCTGGTCGATGGTAATATGTGGCGGGTGATAAAGGCTGCCCAGCAGCATACGGCGATAATCTTCGGCCTTGCGGCTTTTGACATAATATTCCAGCACGCCTTTGGCCTGATTCAACCGTCGTCCGACCACAAACAATTTGTAAAGATTGACAAAGTCCTGA
>JASFPE010000246.1:0-8474 GCA_050116155.1 Desulfobacterales bacterium | reverse complement strand
ATCACTACAAACGGCTGGACAGCTCTGTCAACACGGGTGATGTCGAAATTCAAAAAAGCAATATTCTATTAATTGGCCCCACAGGTTGCGGCAAAACCTTGCTGGCGCAAACCCTTGCCCGATTTTTGAATGTGCCGTTTACGATCGCCGATGCGACCAGCCTGACGGAAGCAGGATATGTTGGAGAGGATGTGGAAAATATCATCCTGGCCTTACTTCAAAATGCCGACTATGATGTTGAAAAGGCCAAGCGCGGCATTGTTTACATTGATGAAATCGATAAGATCGCCAGTAAATCAGATAACCCTTCCATCACCCGGGACGTTTCCGGTGAAGGTGTCCAACAGGCGCTGTTAAAGATCATTGAAGGAACCACGGCCAGCGTGCCGCCCAAAGGTGGACGAAAACATCCCCAGCAAGATTTTGTCAAAGTCGATACCTCCAACATCCTGTTTCTATGCGGTGGTACCTTTACGGGTCTTGAAAAAATAATTCAACGCCGATTGGGTTCCAAGATGATGGGCTTTGGCGCAAAAATTTTAAAGGAGAAAGAAAAAAGTATCGGAGATATCCTACAGATGGTCCAGCCGGAGGACCTGATTCAATTCGGGCTCATCCCTGAATTTTTAGGGCGATTACCGGTGGTTGCCACACTGGATGAGCTGCAGGAGAGTGCCCTGATTCGAATTTTGAAGGAACCGAAAAATGCGTTGCTACGACAGTTCCAGAAACTTTTTGAAATGGAGGGTGTCAATCTTCGATTAACCGATAGCGCATTGGCGGTCATCGCCAAAGAAGCCATGAAACGAAAATCCGGTGCCCGGGGTTTGCGGGCTATCATGGAAACATGCATGCTGGATATCATGTATGATTTACCTTCGATCGACAATGTCAAAGAATGTGTCATCGGAGAAGATGTTGTATTGCACGGGGAAGATCCGATTCTGCTTTACGAACAGACCAAAAAACAAGCATAGTGATAATAGATGAATTTCTTGCTCAAGGGGGGCTTCTGTATCCCATCGGGGATGTTAAATTCTGCGTATGCTTTCATTAGCAAACAGGCCTCATTCTAAAATTTTTCGTCTTGCATCTTGAGCTTTGGGGTTGTCGGTATTAATTTTCGTATAGAGCTCTTTTCCTTCCTGAGAAAAATTGATATATAATGAACTTAGGGGATTCGCCCTAATAAATAGAAATTTTGATGGATAATTGGCCGCAGTTTGTTTTCAATTACCTTAGTTACAATAGTGTTCGGCGGATATGAAACAACCTTCAACGTATGAATGAGAAATTAAAATCATGGTAAACATTCCGAAAATTTTTAAAGAAAATGATTCTGAATCTAGCACGATATTTTTGCCGCTGCTGCCACTGCGGGATATCGTTGTGTTTCCACATATGGTTGCACCTTTGTTCGTTGGAAGAACAAAGTCGGTAAATGCGTTATCTGACGCTATGAACAAGGACAAAAGTGTTCTACTGGCAACCCAGAAAAAAGCCGGCATCGACAATCCCACCGAGGAGGATATCAGTCAAGTGGGAACTATCGGCAAAGTGCTTCAGCTGTTAAGGCTTCCGGACGGAACGGTTAAGGCGTTGGTGGAGGGTAAATCCCGCGCCCGCATTGTTCAGTTTATTCAAGAAAAGGAATTCTTTCAGGTCAAGGTCGAGGCAATGCGTGAGCCTGAATTATCTGATGCAGAAGCAGAGGCACTGACACGATCCATCGTCGAAGCTTTTGATGATTACGCCAAAGTTAACAAAAGTATTTCCAAGGAGCTTGTCAGCAATGTTTCCTCCATTACGGATCCATCACAGTTAGCAGATACGGTGGCGGCTCATTTTTCGTTCAAAATAGAAGATAAACAAAAGTTGCTGGAAGCGCTTAATTTATCCGATCGACTGGCGCTGCTTTTAAACTTAGTCAAGATGGAAATCGAAGTCTTCCAGATGGATCAGCGGATCAAAAATCGTGTTAAAGAACAGATGGAACAGACTCAAAAGAATTATTATCTGAACGAACAGATGCGCGCGATCAAAAAGGAAATGGGCGCTGATGATGATTCTGCTGATGAAATCAGAGAACTCGAGGAAAAAATCAGGGCCAAAAAAATGTCGCAGGAAGCTACCGAGAAAGTTGAAGGTGAGCTCAAGAAGCTAAAGATGATGACGCCGATGTCGGCGGAAGCTACGGTGGTGCGTAACTATATTGATTGGATTATTAGTTTACCCTGGTATGAGCATAGCGACGTGCGTGATGACCTGGATGAGGCAGAAAAGATCCTCGAGGAGGATCATTATGGTCTTGAAAAACCCAAAGAGCGAATTTTGGAATATCTTGCCGTTCAGGCCCTGGTAAAGAAAATCCGTGGTCCGATTCTATGTTTTGTGGGACCTCCGGGTGTTGGCAAAACCTCCCTGGCCAAATCGATCGCCCGGGCCACCGGCCGGAAGTATGTGCGTTTATCTCTTGGCGGAGTGCGGGATGAAGCCGAAATCCGAGGGCACCGTCGGACGTATATTGGGGCGCTGCCGGGTAAAATCCTGCAATCGCTCAAAAAGGCCGGCGTCAATAATCCCGTATTTTGCCTCGATGAAGTGGACAAGATGAGTATGGATTTCAGGGGCGATCCATCGGCGGCGCTGCTCGAGGTTCTTGATCCGGAGCAAAATTTCAGCTTCAATGACCATTACCTGGATATGGATTACGACCTTTCGGATATCCTTTTTATCACCACCGCCAATACGCTGCCGGATATTCCGCTGCCATTGCAGGACCGCATGGAAACGATCCGCCTTCCCGGTTACACCGAATATGAAAAATATCATATCGCCAAGGGCTTTTTGATCCCCAAACAGATCAAGTTCAACGGGCTGGAGGATAAAAATGTATCCTTCACCAAAAATGCTGTCCTAGCTATTATCCGACGCTATACCCGTGAAGCCGGGGTCAGAAATCTTGAGCGTGAAATCGCATCGATTTGTCGGAAACTGGCCAAAGAGGCGGTCAAGAAAAAGGATAAAACCGAATTCAAGGTCACCGAAAAGTCTATTGGCAAATATCTTGGGCCTTACCGGTTTCGCCAGGAACAGGTTGAGGAAAAAGACACCGTCGGCATGGTTACCGGGCTTGCGTGGACGCAGGTGGGTGGTGAGTTGCTTTTTATTGAAACCCTGATCATGCCAGGCAAAGGCAAGCTAACTGTTACGGGTAAACTGGGCGATGTCATGCAGGAATCTGCCCAGGCAGCGGTGAGTTATGTGCGCTCCCGTGCGCATAATTTGATGATCGATGACAAGTTTTACCGCAAATATGACATTCATATCCACATTCCTGAAGGCGCCATCCCCAAAGACGGCCCATCAGCCGGTATATCCATGTGTACCTCGCTGGTATCTGCGCTGGCCAAACGGCCGGTGCATCGCGATATTGCCATGACCGGTGAGATCACTCTGAGGGGCCGGGTGCTGCCCATTGGCGGGTTGAAGGAAAAAATCATTGCCGCGCACAGAGGTGGAATCAAACAGGTGCTGATTCCCAAAGAAAACGAAAAAGATCTCAAGGATGTGCCCAAAAGCATATCCAAGCAGTTAAAAATCATTCCCGTGGAACACATGGACGAGGTGCTGTCGCATGCCATGATCCTGGATGATGGGGAATCGCTATTTAAAAAGAGCGATATTCCACTGGAGGTGAGTGCCGAGGAGACGCAGGAGCCACGGTCGATCAATTAATTCAAAATCGGAGATGCCTTTTTTATCCTGTCCCTATTATTTTCCGACCTGTTTAGGCTATAAAGCAAAGTGCATAGCGGATAGCGTAAATAAAAAAGCCTATCAGTTTATGATAGGCTTTCGGTTTTGACGGGGACGACGAGACTCGAACTCGCGACCTCCGGCGTGACAGATCAATCAAGGTGATAATAATTTCAGTTTGAAACCTGTGATTTGGATAAAGTACAAATTATCTCAATATACATGAAATCGGCTGATATCTAGATTTTGCAAAAATATTTCGAGTCATGGATTTGTAAAATTTCACACGATTTAATACTAATCTACAAAATCGCAAAATTTTTTATCACATCATCAAATCCAACTTTTTTTCAGTCTTTTCAAATTTCACCATCAAACATTCAACTAAACTTCCAGTTCTTGTAAAATATTAATGAATTGCATATGACTGATGTACAGAAAACGGCAAAAGTCTAAAAAAAGAGTACTATCTAATGAAATCCATTCGAATCATTTTATTTTTATTATTTGTTGGATATTGGACAGCTGTTCCAAGTTCTATTGCCCAGGATAAAACAGACACGGCTGAGAAAAATAATGAACCTTCCATAGCTATATCCGAGGCAATGGACGATGTGATGATCCAGGAGGTTACTAAGGTCAGGGAAGAGTTTAGCGAGAAAGTACGTTCGCTGTTCGACCGTCGTCCACTTGGCTGGGATCTGAATACCATTGCTTACTTATCCCAGCTGGTACTGTCTTTGCCGGGTAAACTTCCTATATTTACCCGTATGGTAATCGAGCAAAGTCGGGTACTGGGCGTGATCGGCTCCATCCTTGTTTTGGTGTTTATTTGCGCCGTCCTTTACAGCTTGCTCGGCCAGCGGCGGGTGATGCGCTGGGTGGAACAGCGCGTCGAACCGCTGTCCAAGTTCATTCCTGAAGCCACTTATCCATTCGTTATTTCCGGTATCAGGGTGGTCGTGTCCGCATTGATCCCGCTGTCGCTACTTGGCGCATTTTCCCTGATCAACGCTATGATCGACTATTCGGCGGTCTGGTTCCAACTCGTCGGGCGGCTGCTCGGATTCTGGGCGGTCGGCGCCCTTTTGCTGCGGTTGCTGAAAGAATCCCTGACCCGCGACCTGTTTAAGGTAACCGCTCAGCACGGCCGGACAATTTATCGCTGGGCTCGGCTGGCATCGCTGTATGCGATTTTCGGCGTAGCTGCATACTGGACGGCGGAGGTTTTCAATATACGTGATGATGTTCTGGCGCTTTTGCGTTTTGCGATATCGATTTCCGTTACTATCGTTCTGTTGATATTGCATCTCAACAAGAAGGCCTTTATATCGCTGTTGCCAGAAATGCCGATTCGAAGCTACTTGCAGTTTCGACGGTTTCTGGAAAGATATTACTTTCCGCTGCTGCTGGTATCGTTTCTGGCCGCCCTGTTATGGTGCGTTGGATATCGCGAACTGGGCCGGTTGGTGCTGATCAAGATCTGGTTCACCGGTGCTGCATTTGTTTTCATTACGCTACTCTATAACACCTTGCGGCGCTTTTTAAACAATTGGTTTCAGCGGTTGGACCACACCGATGAAAACGCCCGGATGTTCGTCAACACATTGCGGTTCATTCTCAAGTATGCCACTATTGCGGCGACTCTGACCATTGTTCTCAACATGCTCGGGTTATTGAAACCCTTGCAGCGTATCATGTCCTTCCCGATTTTTCAGATCGGCGAAACTACTGTCACATTCTGGCTGATTGTCATGGCGGCTTTGAGTCTGCTGGCTATTTATGCGGTTTCCCGCCTGGCACAATCTTACTTTGACTACAAGGTGTATCCCTCTTTCGGCATCGATCCGGGTTTAGGATATGCGCTCAACACGGTATTCAAATTCATCGCGCTCGGAACCGGATTTTTTATTGCGCTGAATATCCTGGGGATTAACCTCCGATTTCTTTTGGTCTTTGCCGGCGCCATCGGTATCGGTGTCGGCCTTGGGCTTCAGAATATGGCCGCCAATGTCATCAGCGGCTTGACCATTATTTTCGGTGGAAAAATCCGCAAGGGTGACTGGATCGAGGTCGGATCCATGCTCGGAGAAGTAACGGATATATACCTGCGAGCCACCAAAGTGCGAACCCGAGACAATATCGAGTACCTGGTTCCCAATTCTAATATTATTTCGAATACCATGGTCAATTATTCGTTGTCATCACCGCTGATTCGTATAGAGCTACCCGTTGGCGTTTCATACAAGGCAAATCCGCGCCAGGTTGAAAATATTTTGCTGGCGGCTGCAAACAATGAGCCGCTTGTTGACAAAACCCATATGCCGGCTGTACGCTTTGTCGAATATGCCGACAACTCCATTAATTTTGAATTACTCATCTGGATTAACGTACGTAAAACACCAAGACGCAAGGTGCGAAGCAACCTTTATTTTGTAATATTCGAAGAGCTTGCCAAAGCCGGAATTGAGATCCCGTTTCCCCAGAGAGACATACATATCCGCTCGAAAGTGGAGCCAGCCTGAGTATCAACAAATTTTTGGACCCAACGGGCGGCTGTCGAAAACAGAGGTCGGGGTTGGGTGGGAAATCGAAGAAGTATGATAAAAATGGCTTGATATACTGTGATGTATCTCAAGAAATCATCGCCTGCCGGGGTCTTCAATTATAATTGACTAAAACCAATTAATTTGGATATAAATGCATATAAACTATTTCTGATTCTCCTATTCCATTCGATCTGAAGCGATGCTCCATTTCAAGAATCGAATCCTATATCTCATCTGATTGTGCTTTCCTGCGAATAATTTATATTCTGAGATCCTCTGTTTGAAACCTTAAATATGGGGGTGCCACCATGGCAGATGAAGGTTTTAAACGTAAACTTGCCGCCATCCTCAGCGCCGACGTGGAAGGATACAGCCGATTAATGGACGACGATGAAGAGGAAACCGTCCGAACGCTTACTGCATATCGCACCGCAATCAATGACCTTGTCCAACAATATCGTGGCCGTGTAGTTGACACTCCGGGGGATAACATCCTTGCGGAATTTACCAGCGTTGTCGATGCAATAAACTGTGCCGTAAAGATTCAACGTGAGCTTGCTGAAAGAAATGCCGAGTTGCCATATAACCGCAAGATGGAGTTTCGCATCGGAGTAAACATTGGAGACGTCATTGAGGAAGAAGGTCGGATTTATGGCGATGGTGTCAATATTGCAGCCCGTCTAGAATCTATGGCTGAAGCAGGAGGCATCTGTATTTCCGGCAGGGCTTATGATCAGGTGGCTAACAAACTGGGTCTGGAATATGAAAACCTTGGGGAACATCAGGTTAAAAATATTACCACACCGATAAGGGTTTTTCGGGTATTGTCTTTTCCAGGTGCAGCTGCCCATAGAGTAGTGCAGGCGAAAAAAGCTGTGGGGAAGAAGTGGCGCAATTTAGCCGTAGCTGCTGGATCTGTCGCCCTTATAGTGGCTGTTGCTGTGGGAGTCTGGCAGTTTTACACGTATCGCCCAAAAGTGGAGCCCGCATCAGTAGAAAAGATGGCCTACCCATTACCCGATAAGCCATCTATTGCCGTGCTGCCTTTTGAAAACATGAGTGGTGACCCTTCGCAGGATTACTTCAGCGATGGCCTAACCGATCAGATCATCAGCACACTGTCTAAGTTTCGAAGCCTATTTGTGATCTCCCGCACTTCAACGTTCACTTACAAAGGAAAGCCGGTGAAGGTTCAAAAAGTCGCAGAAGATTTAGGAGTGAAGTATGTTCTGGAAGGAAGCGTGCAGAGGACTGCCGATCGGATTCGGATCACGGCGCAGTTGATTGATGCGACGACAGGACATCACATTTGGTCGGCGCGTTACGATCGGGAGCCAAAAGACATATTTGCGATTCAAGATGACATTACCCTGGAGATCACAAAAGCACTGCGAGTAAAGTTCACTGTTGGTGAACAGGCCCGTTTGTGGGCTAAAAGTTCGACGACGAATCTTACAGCTTGGGAAAAATATGTGCAAGCAGCAGATTATGTATTTCGGTTCTCGAAAGAGGACAACGCTATCGCGCGGCGATTATTGGAGGAAGCCATTGTCTTGGATCCTATGTATGCTGACGCCTATGTGGGTCTGAGTACTACTCACTTTTTTGATGCGAGATTTGGGTGGGTTAGGTCTCGGGCCGAATCTGTTAAGATGGCTCTTAAATACGCGCAAAAAGCGTTGGAGCTGAATGACACCCTGGACAGTGCTTACACAATGATTGGCGGCGTCTACTTTCTCCAGGGTCAGTATGAAAATGCAATCGCTGAAGGGGAGCGGGCTATCGCCCTCAATCCTAATGGGGCTTTGAGTTATCAAGCTCTGGCTGGATGGGTTGGCTGCTCAGGCAGGTGGGATGAAAGTGTTGAATTGGCAAAGAAGTCAATACGCCTCCAACCATTTCCTCCGGCCAGTTACTATCACTGGTTAGGCCGTGCCTATTTCATGACAGAACAGTACGATGAGGCCATAGCTACGTTGAATAAGGCGCTACACGTCAACCCCAATTACTTGCCTGCCCATGCTTTTCTGGCCGCGTGTTATAGTTCATCAAATCGTCAAGCCGAGGCTGAATCGGCAGCCAAGGAAGTCCTTCGGATCAATCCTAAATTCACGCTTGAGTCCTATGCAAAGACTCTCCCTTATAAGAATAAAGCCGATGTAGAGC
>JASFPE010000245.1:0-8481 GCA_050116155.1 Desulfobacterales bacterium | reverse complement strand
ATCCTTAAAAACCGGGGACCGTATTCTCATTAAGCCAAATTTTAACAGCGACGATCCGCCTCCAGGCTCTACGGCCATGGATTTTCTGGAAGCCGTCATCGATTTGTTGCGCGAATCGGGCTATGAAAAAATCAAGGTGGGGGAAGGCTCGGGGCGTCCCTGGGTGCCCACGGCGAAAAACTTTGAAAGCACCGGCCTGGCTTCCAAAATGACCGAAATGAACGTTCCTCTTCTGGATTTTGATCAATGCGAGTATATCGATGTGCCCGTCAATGGAGACTATCTGGATGTGATTGCCTACCCGAAGGATTTGGAAAACTTCGATAAGATCATTTACCTGCCGACCATGAAAACACATTATCTGGCCGGCTTTTCGATGAGTTTGAAGCTTACCGTGGGAATTGTTCACCTATTTGACCGTTTCGTCCTGCATGCGGACAACAACATGTTTGTATCTGAACGGTCCGCCGAAATGAACATCCCTGTCAAACCCGATTTGATTATCATGGATGGCAGAATCTCTTTCGTCAGCGGTGGACCGGCCATCGGTCAAGCCGTGCACCCCAATATTATATTGGCTTCCGGTGACCAGATAGCTTTGGATGTCCAGGGGGTGCGCTTTCTCCAAAACTATGCGGCGGTCAATCATTTGACGCGGGATGCCTGGGATCTGCCGCAGATTAAGACTGCGGTTAAGCATAACCTGGGTATCGACAGTGAAGATGAAATTCAACTGATCCGCTAAATCGACCCAAATGCAAAAAAAATTTGAATGAATCCTAATTTTAATTTTTCTTTATTTGACAGGATTTACAGGATAATCAGGATAATTTTTTGCTTTTCATCACTTTCCGGAAGAAAGTGATGAAACCCAATCCGCTTCGTGGAATCAATAAATATTAGATTAATGAGAGTTTTAAATCACAATTCGAATCTAATCAAATGACCAACACAAAAAATCAAATCGGGAAACAAAAGGGGAGGGCACCATGGAATTTTTTGATCTCAGCGGGAAAGTGGCCATAATTACGGGTGGCAACCGGGGCATTGGTTTTGCCATTGCTAAAGGTTTAGTTACCGCAGGGGCAACGGTGGTGATTGCCAATCGAAATGCAGACGAAGGGCAGAAGGCGGCTGACGCCTTAAAGTCTGAAGGCTTTAAATCCACGGCTGTTCAAACCGATGTATCTGATAGATCCTCTGTCGGCAATCTGGTGAAAAGCACTATCGATGAATTCAAACAGATCGATATTCTGGTGAACAGTGCCGGGGTCATTCAGCGCGGACCGGTGGAAGATTTCACCGAGGAGCAGTGGGATTACATCATTAACATTAATCTAAAGGGGCTTTTTTTCTGCTGCCAGCTTGCGGGTAAAGAAATGATAAAGCGGAAAAAAGGCAAAATCATCAATATCTCATCCAATGTGTCTGAAGTCATCCAGTCTCTGCGGGTAGTTTATGCGGTGTCCAAGGCGGGGGTTTCACACTTAACCAGAGGGTTGGCGTTGGAGTGGGCCAAATATAGCATTAACGTCAACGCCATCGGTCCCGGGCCGACCATCACCGAGCTCAACAAACAATACTTTAAAGATAACCCTGCCGACTTGCAGGAGCGCATTGATTCCATTCCCATGGCGCGTGTGGGGGATCCACTGGATCATGTCGGTGCGGCAATATTTCTGGCCTCCGATGCCTCTGATTACATAACCGGACAGACATTGCTGGTGGATGGGGGATCGACCATCTGGTGAGTGGTTTTTCGAATTTTTGTTTTTTTGGGTGTCTAAAACCAATAAGGAATAATTGATGAAAAGCAAACCTGAAGATCTATATCTTGATTTAATGAAAAAGACTTTATCTTTTAATCTGTGGCCTGAACCACCGGTTCCCATTGATGCTTTAAATTGCAGAAAGCCTTTCTTAATAAGAATGACCATATCATTCATTTCCCGGATTTTGGGTTATGGTAAACTGCAGCTGGTAAAAGAAAGCAGCTTTACGACAGATCAGAGAGAGGAAGGCGTGGTTTGGCCGGGATATGCGGATACGATGATTGGCCTCAAGCGTCTTGATAATATCCAATTCTGTATCGAAACGGTAATTCAACAGGGCATAGAGGGTGATCTGATTGAAACCGGGGTTTGGAGGGGGGGCGCATGCATCTTTATGCGTGCCATCCTCGCTGCCTATGGCATCGATGAGCGTAAAGTGTATGTCGCGGATTCCTTTGAAGGATTGCCGGAGCCAGATCCGGAAAAGTTTCCGGCTGATAAGGGTGCCAAATTTCATATTCATACTATTCTGGCAGTTTCTCAGCAAGAGGTTGAGCATAACTTTAGAAGGTTTGGCTTGCTTGACGATCAGGTGGTTTTTCTAAAGGGATGGTTCAAGGACACACTTCCCGCTGCCCCCATAGATAAGCTCGCGGTTCTTCGTCTTGATGGGGATATGTATGGCTCTACTATGGATGCTCTGACCAACCTGTATCCAAAACTCTCTCAAGGTGGATTCTGCATTATAGACGACTATGCTTTGCCCAACTGCCAAAAAGCAGTAGATGATTTTAGGTCAGAGAATGGGATAGATTCCGAACTCATGACAGTGGACTGGACGGGCAGGTATTGGAGAAAGGCGTAGACCAGTGAAAATAGTTCTCACGAGGAGATGGTAATATGGGTTTGGAAAAACATCTAAAAAAAATGGTGGCGCCAATTTTTAGGATTTATGAGAATTTCATTATAAATCGCTTTCATAACATTTACTACAATGGAAGATTTAATGAACGTCATATTTTTAAACACACGCACTGGCTGGAGATACCCTGTATAAAATGCCCCTTGGATATATGGATTTATCAGGAAATTATCACTGAAATCAAACCAGATCTTATCATCGAAACCGGAACTCATCTGGGAGGCAGTGCGCTTTTCATGGCACATATTCTTGATATTTTTGATAAAGGAACAATTGTCAGCATCGATATTGAAACATATTCCAGAACAGTTCATCCGCGGATTCAATATATTACCGGATCGTCCACAGATCGAGACCTGGTTGAGTCCGTCGTAAACCAAAGCAAACACGATACGTGCCTGGTGATTCTTGATTCAGATCATTCAAAAGATCATGTTAAGCGGGAAATGGATTTACTTTCAGACTATGTGAGTGTTGGTAGTTATCTGATTGTTGAAGATACGAATATTAATGGCCATCCAGCATATCGCAAATTTGGCCCGGGACCTTACGAGGCAGTTGTTGAATTCTTGAGTAAAAATGACGATTTCGTCATGGATAGATCCAGGGAGAAGTTTTTAATGACCTTTAATCCAAAGGGATACCTGAAGCGAGTAAAGTGAACGTTTCGGAAGGTTAGGATATTGACAGGGCTTTAATCATCGTTGTATTAGCGCTCGCCGTCCATCAATTTAAAATTTTACGCCAATTCTTCCAGTATAGTCGAGTCGATTGAGAAGCAGGCATAAGTTATTCTGCTCAATGTATTCATCAACCGCTTTTCTGGCCCCTAGCCAGTGGCCATAATCGTCTATGATAATTACACCTCCATGCGATAACCGCGGATATAGATGTATAAGTTCGTGCCGCGTTGACTCGTACCAATCTGTATCGAGTCTTAGCAGTGAGATAGATTGTGGGGCATTATCAGGGATCGTTTCTTCAACTTTTCCTTTCACGAAAGAAATCTTTTCCCTGTCGTAGCCAGTCTCATACATGGCTCTTTCGACTTCAGCCAACGTAGCATAGGCCCAGCGGGAGCTGTTTTCAGTAATCTTTCTTTTCTCAAACTTTTTTGTTGCGTCACCTTCCCTGTATGAAACATCTACATCTTGAGGTTTTGTCATTCCTTCAAAAGTATCGAAAAGGTAGAGTTGTCTGCCTAAATGGCCAAGGTCAAGAAGGGTTTTGGCAACCGTCATCATCGAACCCCCTTTCCATACCCCGCACTCTACGATGTCACCTGGAATGTTGTTCTTGACAATATATTTTACGGCCTGGATAAGAGCAAATAACCTCTCTGGCGTTGTCATCGTGTAAGGCTTAACCGAATGAATAATTTGAATGACATCTTGGTCAAAGTCTACCGGGATACCTTCCTGGTATTTAACGAAGTCATAGCCCGTCCTGCCATCAATTCGTCTCTTGGTGATGCCTAGCAATTTTTTCATGAGAAATCTTCTCATAGGCTCCAAAGCCTCTTCCCCGATTGTCAGTGCAACTATGGCAAGAAGGAGGTTGTATGTCAACGATTAAGAAGGGAGAAATATCCCTACCACAGAACCACCCGGGGTTGATTCCGTGGTGGAATGCGACGGTAAGAATATTGAGGATAGCCGACAACCATGGCCCCGTAAAGCCGATGGTCCTGCGGGATCCCTAAGGCTTCCTTTAATGGAGCATGTTGTGTTGCGGCCAACATTAAATATCCTACCCAGCAGGCGCCTAAACCCATGCTTGCCGCAGCCAAATCAAGGTAAGTCATGGCGATGACGCAGCTCTCCTGGGGAAGCGATGCGGTCCCAAGTGCATGCGTCATGATCACCATTGGCGCTCCCCTGAAAATTCGATCCTGTCCGCGTTCCCAGCCTTTCACCACGACATCCAGCTTTAGTCGTTCGGCAATCGGCTGTTTGGTCTCAACGGCATGGCTCATCCAATCGATCACCAATTGGGCAAGATCTTTGAGGCGTTTAGATCCGGTGGCAATAATCCAGTTGACGGGCTGCCCGTTGCTGCCGCTGGGAGCAAACCGGCATGTTTCCAGAAGCGTTTCAATTATTTCGGAATCTACCGGTTTGTCTTTATAGACCCTGATAGAACGTCTGGACTTTAAAAGTTGCTCCAGCTGATCGTAATCAGGCCACAGGCGTTTGTTTATGGGCGGGCATTTTTCGGGGACAATTTCATTGAGGGTAATTGCACCTGTGGGACAAACCGCCAGGCAATGGCCACAATTTATGCAAAGCTCGACGGCCTCGGGAATCGGTCTGGGCATGGAGTCCTCAGCGTCGACCACAATCAATTTGCGTGGACAGACGTCAGCACAAATTCCATCCGCATTACATTTATCATAATCTACGATAATCGGTTCCATAATAATTTCCTCCATTAATCCTCAGCTGGATAGTTAACCGGAGATGTCCAACGGTCTTCGTCATGCGCCTCCCAGTAGCGCTTTCGAATCAGGGCCGTGATTTTGCCGGGCTTGCCGTCACCGATCGTTTTGTCGTTGACGGTTGTTACCGGCATGATCCCGCCTGCAGTGCTGCTGATAAAGACTTCTTCGGCTGCTTCCAGCACATCGGCTCCGAACCTATCCGGCTTAACCGGGATATCCTGTTCTTCGGCCAGATCGAGAACGGTTTGGCGGGTGATGCCTTCCAATACACCGGCAGCAGGCGTCAGCAGCATGCCGCCATAATAGACAAAAACATTGAAACCAGGCCCTTCGGTAATATTTCCTTCCGCATCGGGGAGAACGACCGTGTATGCTCCCCTGTCATAAGCTTCATATATGCCCTGCACCAAATCTCCCCAGTGGAAGTTTTTTACCGTTGGATCGACCGCATTGGCTGGAATTCGAATCGTTTTTTCGGCAACGATCAGGTGTATGCCGGTTTCCTGTTTTTCGGGCTTGGCGATCCATACATAGGGGATGGCATAGGCATAGAAGCGATTGCGAAAACGTCGGGGATCACGGGAGCCCTCCTCATCAATGCCTCGCGAAACGATCATTTCGACATAAGCGTTGCGCAGGCCCGAGCGGCGAACACACTCGAATAAGATTTCGCGCATTTGCGTCAATGATAATTCAGGTCTCATGCGCAGACGTTTCCATCCTCTCTCGAAACGGTTGAGGTGGTCTTGCAGACGGAAGAATTTACCATTCCAGACCGCAACGACATCATAGGTCACATCCGAACGTGTAAAACCGGTATCCATGATCGGGATACGGGCTTCGGCAATCGGAAAATATTTACCTTCTATATAGGCGCAACCGTCTGCGAAGGGGTTTTTAGGCATTGTAATTTCCTCAATATTTTATGGGTGTTAAAACGTCAAAACAGCATCTGCGCGGTTTTGCTAATTATGACACAGTCTGGCAAACGGGATGAGTGAAGCGAACTAAGTTATCGTAAACCTCTTTAGTGCATTCTCATCCAGATCTATACCGAGTCCGGGTTTTTCAGATACATGCAAAAAACCATCTTTAAATGACAATGGCTCTAAGGCTAATTCATCTCTTAAGGGGTTGGGAACCCTATCGAATTCGCATATCAAAAAATTGGGCAATGACATCACCAGATGCATGGTAGCGGCGATACAGATTACTCCGCCCCAGGCATGTGGGGCATAGTGGACATTGAATGCCTGGGCCATGGCGGCAACCTTTTTGCATTCCGTAATGCCTCCCGCGCGGGCAACATCGGGCTGACAGATGTCAATGGCTTTTTTTAAAAACAAATCTCGAAAACCAAATCTGTTGTATTCGCATTCCCCCGCCGCTATATACATACTAACGTGTTCTCTTACTCTGGCCATGCCGTCCACATCTTCCGGGGGTACCGGTTCTTCGAACCAGTAAATATCAAGTTCTTCCATCTGCTTGCCGATATTGATGGCTGTTGTTGAGTCATATGCCCCGTTTGCATCGACCATGATTTTGACGTCTGAGTCCAAAGATTTCCTTAAGGCATGAAGTATTGCCAGGTCATGATTCAGATCCTGGCCGATTTTCAATTTCATGGCCCGAAAGCCCTGTTCATAATAGTGCAGAGCCAGACTTACAATCGATTCAACCTCTTTTTCGATTATCAAACCGGTGGCGTATACGGGGATTTTATCCAGATGTGTTCCTCCCAGGAGCTGATAAACCGGTTTGCTCAGGATTTTGCCTTTCAGATCCCACAGGGCAATATCCACTGCACTGATGGCGATCATCTGATAGCCGCGAGTATAACCCCGGCTGCTATTTGTTGCGTAAAGCTTTTCCCAAATGGGTTCGCTGTTGAGAGGATCTTGTCCGATTAAAAAGGGAGTCAGGACATGTGTCACAACGGCTGCCGCCGCCTGGGGGGCCACCGGGGTCAATCCTTCACCGTACCCCACATAGCCTTCATCCGTTGTAATTTTAACCAGCAAACAACGCCTGGCTTTCAGGGGGACCGTTTGCCTGGCCCGCACAATTAATTTATCGAGCGGGGCTTCAAGGGAAATGGCTTCCACAGATACGATTTTCATAAAATACCTTTTTATAAACAAATGAGGGCGGTTTGATGAGGTTTTAGATAAAATCTCGATTCAAACCACCCTCGACTATTAAAAAATCACCTTTTAATTCAGCGCGATACCTCTCAAGCCGGCGATTCTTCCTCGGTCTTTATTCTAGCGTTTGGCGATTCTGTTTCAAAGAGGTGAATTTTATCCATATTCACGGCCAATTCAATTTCTTGATGACGTTTGGCTTTTGTCCTGGAATCAACCCGGGCGACCAGGTCGTAGTCGCCACTGGCCACATTGAGTTGAATTTCAGAGCCAAGTGTTTCGACAACCTCAACCGTTGCGGTGAACATTTTGTTAGACAAACTGCTGTCGGCAAAGTCGGCATCTTGGATGTGCTCCGGGCGGATACCCAGAATCACGTCTTTTTCTTTATGGTCCTGCAAATATGGAACTTTTTTTTCGGGTATGAGCAGCCGGAAGCTGCCGGTATCAACATAGAGTTCCGCGTTGTCGGCAACGATTGTGGCCGGCAGAAAGTTCATTCCGGGGCTGCCGATGAACCCAGCGACGAATTTATTCAGCGGGTACTCATATATTTCCATGGGGGAACCCATCTGCTGAGTGATCCCGGCATTCATGATGACGATTTTAGTCCCCATGGTCATGGCTTCCACCTGGTCGTGGGTCACGTAGATGATGGTGGTCTTTAGCTGGTCATGGAGTTTTGACAACTCTGTACGCATTTGCCCCCGCAGCTTGGCATCGAGGTTGCTTAGCGGTTCATCAAAAAGAAACACGGCCGGTTTGCGGACGATAGCCCGCCCTACGGCAACCCGTTGACGTTGGCCCCCGGACAGTTCTCTGGGCTTGCGGGTCAAAAGTTCCGTGATGCCTAAGATGTCCGCAGCCTCTTTGACCCGTTGATCGATTTCAGCTTTCGGGAATTTTCTGAGCTTTAGCCCGAAGGCCATATTCTGATAGACGGTCATATGGGGGTATAATGCATAATCCTGAAAGACCATGGCGATGTCACGATCCCGGGGTGGCATGTCGTTGACCAGCGTCTCGCCGATATAAATATTGCCCTCGGTTAATTCTTCCAAACCCGCAATCATTCGTAATGTCGTGGACTTTCCGCATCCTGATGGCCCGAGCAATACCAGAAACTCCTTATCCTCTATATCCAGGTAAAAGCATGAAACCGCTTCGACATCCCCAAAGTTTTTACAAACATTTTCTAAA
>JASFPE010000244.1:0-8505 GCA_050116155.1 Desulfobacterales bacterium | reverse complement strand
GGCCTTGATCGTCTCTAGAAGCTCCACACCGATCAAAACCAGCAAAAAGAAGCCGAAAATTTCGAGCAATTCCTCGATCTCGAGTAATATAATCGGTGGCGTGATGATATCCTTAATGATGATCCAACCCAACTCAATGGTTGTCAACAAAACGGTCAGAATCATCATGGCGATAAGGCAATGGACGATCACGCGCTCAAATTTTTTTAGAAATTCGATCATGTCTCACCTTCTTGCACGCATCGAAAAGCTTTTCTATCTGTTTTAGTTATTTGAGAGAGGGTTTGTGCTGTCCATGACTGCGACAACAGTCACAATGGGCGCACGTCGGCATCTGGGCGTCATTGCTATTGGATCTGCTTTTGATGAAAAAAACCAGCAGAAACAAAGCAAAAACAAATACGGTGGCTGCCAATACAAAAATGATTTCCGTCATTGAATCTCCTCTATTCAATTTCACACCTTCGTAATGATCATGAAAGTAATGAATGAAGAATACCGCTCATGCACGTATGCATGAGTTGTAAAATCTTTGATGGAGAGAGATGTTTAAAGAATCCAACTGAATTGGTCGGAATAGATATGGTTGAGGAAATAATAAATTTAAAGTCCTGTTGTCAATGAAAAATTAAAGCCTTCCTTAAAGCAATCGAGTGATATTTCAACTAATTTTGGTGGCAAGGGTTGATATTAGAAGTGGTTTCAAAACCACTTCTAATACCTTTTTCCTAACGTGATGGGCTAAGCGTTTAGCTTCTCCACAGCGAGTCTTAGGCGTTCCAATCCTGTCTTGATGGTTTCCAGGTCGGTCGCAAAAGACAGGCGCACATATTCATCACACCCGAAGGCCGCTCCGGGCACCAGAGCAGCGTGCGCCTCGTCCAGCAAGTATGAACATAGATCAACTGAATTGTTGATGATGCGATCACCAAATCCTTTTGAATACAATGCTGATACCCTGGGAAATACATAAAAAGCACCTTCCGGCTTCCGGCACCTAAAACCTTCGATCGTATTCAGCGTTTCAACCACAACATCCCGCCGCTTCTGATATTCCTGTCGCATTTGCTCAACCGAAGCGCTGCTTGCTGAAAGAGCCTCGACGGCGGCATGCTGCGCAATAGAATTCGGATTTGAGGTCGCCTGTCCCTGAATTTTTCTCATGGCATCGATAATCTCCCGGGGACCTGCCGCATAACCGATGCGCCAGCCTGTCATGGCAAAGGCTTTACCAACGCCATTGACCGTAATCGTACGTTCTTTGATATCTGCTCCCAGGGCGGCAATACTAACGAATTCAAAATCGTCATAAACAAGTTTTTCGTATATTTCATCCGAAATAATGATGAGATCGTGTTCGATGGCCAGGCGGGCCACAATTTCCAGTTCCTTTTTGCTATAGACCTTTCCGGATGGGTTGCTTGGGCTGCAAAGGATAATGGCTTTGGTCTTGTCGGTGATGGCATCTTGCAGGTCATCCGCAGATATCGACATATCGCTGGATGCGGTGGTATCGACAAATACGGGAGATGCTCCGCATAATCGCACCTGAGCCGGGTACGTCACCCAGAAAGGCGAAAAAATGATCACCTCATCACCGACATCAAAGAGAACCTGAGAAACATTGTACATGGTGTGCTTGGCACCACAGGATACCAATACCTGGTCGGGCGTGTAGTCCAGATGGTTATCTTGTTTCAATTTGGCACATACGGCACTTTTTAGCTCATCGATGCCGGCAACGGCAGTATATTTTGTGTGCCCCGCGCGAATTGATGCGATCGCTTTTTCTTTGATGTTATCAGGAGTATCAAAATCCGGTTCTCCGGTTGCAAAACTGATCACATCGACACCCTGTTTCTTAAGCTGCTTTGCCTTTTCTGAGACGGCAATGGTCTGGGACTCCCCCATACTTTTAATCTTATCTACAATATAGCTGCTGTAATCCATGATCCTTCATCCCTCCCGTGCAAATTGCATAGCGTTGAATGATATAATGTCGGAACAATTGCTAAGCGTCACGTTTGATTTAAAACACTGCAAATTACCATAGAGCATAAAGAAAGAACACGTCAATTAAATTAAACTGATCCGGGGAATAAAAATACTTTATTATGAAAAAATGATATCGTTCGCCCGTGCTTTTCCTTTGACATCCATCATCAATTTTTCATATATTGCACATTTCGGTAAAGCGACCTAATGCCAACAACATCAAAGGAGTAACTCATGTCCACAAAACAGTTCGAAAATCCGGCATCATGGCTGACGAATACGATTGCGGATTTCGTCACGCAATCCCCGCAAAATACGTTGCAAAACAACGGCAATGATAAGGCCTTTGATAAGCCCCTGGTCGGTTTTTCCAGAGGAAGTGATCTGTTGTATGAGGACTACAAGCAACATGTGGGCCCTTTTCACTGGACGCCTATAGAAATATTTAATCAGACGTTTCCTGAGCTCAGCGCAAGCCCGGAAGAACTGACCGTCATCAGCTGGATCATGCCCCAGATGGCTGCCACGAAGACGGACAACCAGAAACAAACCAAATGGCCGGCTGAACGCTGGGCCAGGGCTCGCATTTACGGCGAAGAATTTAATGTAAAACTCAGAACCCACGTGGTGGAGACGCTCCAAAAAGAAGGATACGAGGCCGTCGCGCCCATGCTGTCACCCATGTGGTCACGCAAAGAGTCCAAGCAATATGGATTTGCCTCAACCTGGTCTGAACGGCATGCTGCCTATGCTTCCGGACTGGGAACCTTCGGCCTGTGTGATGGATTGATTACGCCCCTGGGAAAGGCCATGCGCACCGGATCGGTTGTGGCCCGCATCCAGATTCCGGCAACTCCCAGACCTTATACCGATCACCACGCCTATTGCCCTCAGTTTACGGATGGAAATTGCGGCAAGTGCATCCCCCGCTGCCCGGTGGGGGCGATCACAGAGGCAGGTCATGATAAAAACATCTGTGCCAAACATGTCCGTGGGGCAGTTATAAAGTATATAAAATCCCATTATGGTTTCGAAGGCAAAGGCTGCGGTTTGTGCCAGACCAATGTTCCATGTGAGTCCAAGATCCCCACGGCAGAAGATGTCGATGCATATCCTTGATTTCTAATATTTAGCCGGGAAGGACTTAAAAAATATGAACATTGAACATCGAACGCCCAACATCGAACGCTGAATGGGAAAAGATGAATTAATTAAAATATTCGTTACGGTATCAGAACGGCTGGAAAGAAAAAGAATAAACCTTCAAGGTTTGGTATTGGATTTTTTAAAACAAATGAAATTGAATGGCGGAGTGAAGCGACACCATTGTTTGATGTTCAAAGTTGGACGTTCGATGTTCGACGTTTATCTTTATCCCTATTTTCCGTTTTATTTCTTTTTAAATAACATATATGCCGCCGCCACGGCGCCCAGCCCACCCAATCCCAACACACAATAGGCCCAACCCCAGGCCACATAGAATCCGTCAGTGGCAAAATTCGGGTTCGTTACATCTAAAACAGCGCCAAAGGCCAGCGGTGCAATAGCACCGGCTCCAAATCCAACAAAGCTTCGCAGGGCAAATGCAGCACCGAGATAAGAGGGATCAACGCTCTCTGTCATACCGGCAGAAAGTACCGGGGAGTCTCCTATGGCAGTAAATGCGTAAATCATCCCCACAATGACCACCAGCATGAAAGGCAATCCGATCATCCATCCCATAGTAAATGAACAGGCGGCACTGATACTGGCAATCAGAAGAATCATAAATGCTCGCCCGAGTTTATCCGAAAGCGCCCCCATTGTCAGAGAAGCCGTCATACCCATGAGGTGAAAAAACCCAACAATCTGTGAACCACTTCCGGCCGCAGCCCATGCGTCCGACCCCTCGAGCATCAGACAGGCAGAAAGAAAGGCCGGCGTCCAGGCCCACATTCCCAACAGTTCCCAGTTATGCAAAGAGTACCCGGATATAAAGAGAAGCGCCGGTTTGTTTTGCAACACCTCTTTAGAAAACTTTTGCTCCTGACGGCGGGGATAAATTCTGTTCGCGGTCGATGCCATGGTTATCCATGCAATAATGGAACCCAGCAGCGGGCCTGAGGATGTCAGCAGAAAAGCAAGGCGATAGCCACCGGACTGTAAGGCAGCTCCACTAACAAAAAGAGAAAGCGTATAGCTTAACGACGTGCTGGCAATGAAAAATCCGACCGCCCTGCCCCTGTCATTCGGAGCGTAACGATCGGCGATCATCATAACGGCCGGTGTGTATGAACCACCCATGGAGATACCGATGAGGGTATATAGGATAAATCCCGTATAGTAACTTCGGGCAAAAAAAGCAAATAGCAAGGATGTAACAACGGTGGAGAACATCGACAGGAGAAAAACGCGTTTGGCACCGATACGATCAGCCCAGATCGAAAAAATCAACAAAGAGATAGCGTAACCAATTTGAAAACCGCCGGAAATAGAGCCCGCAGCCGTTGCCGACATATCCCATTCCCTCTGCAACACCGGAAGGGCTGCGGCATAGACCATAAACACCAGGTAAGTAAGAACGCGGGAAGAACAAAGCCCCAGAAGCCATGGATCCAATTTCATAAACCGGTTTCGCATACAGTCTACATCTCTTATTTAAGGACGCATCAGAGCTTTATGTGCTGGTGCTGAATGTTGATCTGGGCGGAATTAATCCACACTCCGGCGGATAAACCCCGCCCCTACTTACAACCCTTAACGACTATAATGCAAGAAAATAAGTTCATGAAATATTCAATATTCAATCGAAAATATTCAATTATTTGAAGATGGTGAAAATACTCCATATAGTATTCTTTCGACAACATGCATAAAAATATCTATTAAGGATCTAAAAAGACCATCGGTAATGGGCTTGTGTTATGGTTGTAATTCTGCTAACTGCTGAGATTGATGAATATATCAGATCGATCCCTGCATGTTATAAATAGAGACAAGGATAGGGTTTAGCAATGGACTCAAAGTTAAGTGTCGTCCACTATCTGAATCAATTCTTCGGCCAAATCGGAGCAGAAGATAAGGCCGATACACCTCCCTTGAAAGAAGATGGTCCTATCGGCCCCGGACGTCTATTCCAGGAGATTTTCGGCCAGATCGCCGATATTAAAGGCACCGTAATTTGCGGGGATAACTATTTTAACGAACATTTCGAAGCCGCTAAAGCGAAAGTGATTCGTCTAATCAAGGGGTATCACCCGGATCTGATTATCGCCGGCCCGGCATTTAACGCCGGCAGGTATGGTGTTGCCTGTGGTGCGGTGTGTCAAACTGCTGCAGAACAATTAATGGTCCCCGCAGTTACCG
The DNA here is from genome assembly GCA_050116155.1 of Desulfobacterales bacterium. Classification (GTDB taxonomy): domain Bacteria; phylum Desulfobacterota; class Desulfobacteria; order Desulfobacterales; family JAHEIW01. Next base: position 3,165 of record JASFPE010000244.1, on the reverse strand, counting down.
GAATGTTTCCAGAGAATCCGGGAGTGGATCTTTTCAAAAAATTTATTTATATCATCGCAACAAAATCCTCGCCCCTCGGGATGCAGGAAGCAGCAGAGAAAATGGTTGCATTCGGTATAAAATTAGCCAAACAGGAATCCATCGAATCACCACAAGCAGAAGGATACATACCCAGGTGCATTCGCAAAAACTATTTTGCAACCAAAACAGGTGCTGAACGGGCAGTCGACATGCTGCTGCAAAAAATGGACGAACAGCCGTTTTTCACAGAATATCCCATGCCGGTGTTCGATCGCGTGCCACCCCTGCCGCCGATCACCAATTTAAACCAGATTACCTTGGCTCTGATTTCCAGCGGAGGAATCGTCCCCAGAGGAAATCCGGACCGCATCGAATCTTCCGGAGCTTCCAGGTTTGGAAAATATGATATCAGCAAATGCCAACGACTGGATTCGGAAACGCATGAGGCGGTCCATGGCGGGTATGATCCCTCCTGTGCCAATGCAGATCCCAACCGGGTTTTACCTTTAGACGTCGTCAGAGATCTGGAACGCGAAAGGGTGATCGGAAAACTCCATCCGTATTTCTACACCACCGTCGGAAATGGAACGACGGTTTCCAATGCCAGGCGGTTTGCCCGGGAAATCGCGGAAGATCTCAAGCAGGACGATGTAGATGCCGTCATCATCAGCTCCACCTGAGGTTCCTGTACTCGTTGCGGCGCAACGATGGCCAAGGAAATAGAAAAAGCTGGCATTTTAACGGCCCACATCTGTACCATTGTGCCGATCTCGCAGACTGTGGGTGCCAATCGAATTATTCCGGCTGTTGCCATTCCGCATCCTCTTGGCGATCCCACAAAATCCGAAGAAGAGGAGCGACACCTGCGACGATGGCTGGTGGAAAAGGCGCTGAATGCATTAAAGACCCCGGTAGAAGATCAATTGGTAGTTGGGTGAGCTAAAGTTTTTATATTGGAATTAGCAACCTCAACCCCCATTTACTCAATCTTATTAGACATGAAGACGAGTAAAAAACATTTAATACGATAGAATATTCGCGGCTGGAAGCCGCTCCCACAGAAACAGAATGAATTCCGGAGCTATAAGATGAAATTAGAACTTCACCGAAACAAGATAAAGGATGTAGATTTCAGTTCATCCACCAAGATCGAAAACGGCACCCTGTTTATCGACGGCAAAGAGCTTGCCGACGTCATTTCAGATACATCGGATTTAAATGTCGATATAGTCATCTGCCGGCCCGGAGAAAGGGTCAGAATCACCAATATCCTGGATATTGTCGAACCGCGTATCAAATCAGAAGGCGGCGGCCAGATGTTTCCGGGCTTCTGGGGATCTTTCGAGAAAGCCGGCAACGGAGTCACCAAGGTCCTGGAAGGCGTTGCCGTTGTGAATGTAGCTGCAATTCCGCGAGTACAGGAGGGGCTCATCGATATGAATGGCATCGGGGCGCAATATTCACCTTTTTCTCAAACCCAAAATGTTGTTCTTTGCTTTGCGCCGGTGCCGGATATGGAAACCGCTGAATATGATCGGCGTATACGGCTGGCGGGATTGAAAGCAAGTGTTTACCTGGCGCAGGCAAGTTGGCAAAATGTACCGCATAAAACCGAAATTCTTGAGCTAAAGCCCGATGAAATTGGCGCTTTAACACACCGTAAGCTAAAACGAATTGCCTATATCTGCATGCTGCAATCCCAGGGCTCGTTGCGTGATACCTATCTATACGGTTCCAGCGTGCGCGAACTGGCAGCAACCATAATTCATCCCAACGAAATCATGGATGGCGCCATCGTCAGCGGTAATTACGTCATCCCATCAAACCGCAATCCCACGTATTTTCATTTGAATAATCCCATTATTCGTGAACTCTATCAACGTCATCAAAACGACTTCTTATTTTGTGGAGTCGTAATATGCAACGAGCATAGTGGATTAGAGGCGAAAGAACAAGCAGTCCAATGTGCGGTTGACATCGCAAAAAATCTGAGAGCCGATGGGGTTATTATCACCAAAGAGGGGGGTGGCAACGCCGATACGGATTTGATGCTGATGTGTCAGATGTGTGAAGCAGAAGGAATTCGCACGGTTGTCATTGGAAATGAAGCGGCTGGTAAAGATGGTGCCGACCCCTCTCTGGCCCATACTGTCAAAGCGGCAGGTGCTTTTGTAACCACCGGAAATAATGACGAACCCGTAAAGCTGGATGCAGTGACCGAAGTCATCGGTCAGGGACCGTTGCCGGGGATTACGGGGGATTTGAAAGAGAGTTTGACCATTCCCGTCGGCCGCATCAATGGTGCAACCAACCTGCTGGGATTCAATACTCTATCTTCGAGGGCTTGTTAAGCCTGTCTTAATATCAGCATTATATCGACAACTTGTTGTCGATGCGCGATGCGCGATGCTCGTTACTCGATTCTCGATGCTGGATACTTGTTGATCGATGCGCGATGCACCATATCAATTACGTTATCGAGGATCGCGTATCGCGCATCCAGTATCTGCTGGATACAAAGCTTACACTAACTTTGGAACACTTTTGATTTTATATGCAACTGAATGATTATTGAGCCCCCATGGTTTCCGTGCGCTGAATCATTCCCCATCTGAGAACGGTTTTCTTTTCCAGATTTTCCATGGCCAGCTTTTCAGCTAAAACTCCGACTATTGCAATCGTAAAGATGGAGGCAATCATCAGGGGAGTTTCCATATCAAAATAGGACATGTAAATCGTCCAGCCGATTCCCCCGGAGGTAGTGGCCGCACCGAAAACAAGTTCCACGGCGATGGCAGCCCGCCAGCTTCGAGCCCAGGAAATTTCGAATCCGGTAATTAAATAGGGCAGTGCTGAGGGCAGAACAACATGCCAGAAAAGCTTGAGTCCTCTTAAACCAATGTTTCTACCGACCTCGATATAGGTTTGATGGACCGTCCTGAATCCCGTATAGGCATTCAGGAAAATCGGCCAAAGCGCGGAGTTGAGCACCACGATTAATAACGATAATGAGCCCAACCCGAACCAGATGATGAGCAACGGCAATAGCGCCACCGAAGGCAGGGGATGCATCATGGCCAGGATCATCTCCATGACACTGGCCACTGCCTCAGATTTCATGGATAAATACGTAAGAAAGAAACT
>JASFPE010000243.1:0-8512 GCA_050116155.1 Desulfobacterales bacterium | reverse complement strand
CCGGACCGCCACTGTTGGCCTGGCACAATACATTGGCCAGATGCACCAGATCAATCTGCATGCTGGTGTGGTCGCAGGCTTCGGGATCGTGATGCCAGCGAACAGCATCAACGATCTCTGGTGGAAAAGACCACATGGTCAATATTTTTGCGCCGATTTCAGCATGATCGGTACCCAGAATCATATTTTCGGCCACAACAAACGGAATCCCTTTGGCGGTAATGCTTGCGATGGCACTCAGGTCTTCTTTTACGAAGTTGCCCAATACCAACTTGCCGATATCATGCAACAGGGCCGGTGTAAAAAAATCTTCTGTATCATGATCCTTTTTGTCCTTGATCAACGCTTCAGCAGCAATCGAAACGGCGATGGCGTGCCGCCAGAGATTCCCCGGAGGAATATTATAGCCCGGCACCGTTTTGTTCATCACCGCTCCCACACACGAGGCAATCACCAGCTGGATTAACCGCTTGAGACCAAGCAAAATAACGGCGTGCTTAACCGAACCAATTCGAGACGGTATGCCGAAAAATGCTGAATTGGCCAATTTCAATACATTTGCGGTAAGCCCCGGATCATAACGTAAAATATCCTCGACCTGATTGACCGACACTTCTGGCTCCTCCAGCAATGCAAGCAATTTGGTGCCTGCTGCCGGCATACTGGGAAAGGCTTCCACTTTTGACAAAATTTTCGTTAATTTCGCGTTATCCATTTAGCCCTCCTTAATCAAATTTCGCCATACAAAATCTTGCCGGTGTGATCGTGATACTGAACATTTCCGGTCCGAAAATACACCGAACTGGATGAGATCAAGCTATTCAGAAGATTGACCGACGCTCTCACAAGATTGAGGGAGTGCGCAAACAGGTCTCGATTATCTGCATTGGCCTGCCGGATCCTTTCGATAAGCGCTAGAAGCCTTGCGCGGCAGCCCGTTAGTCGATGGGCATGCGGTTGACCTACCAATTCAGATAATTTCGCCAACGTTAAGATCTCCACTGGTTGTTTCAAATGCTTGGCTAGCTTGTCCAGCAGATGCTTTCGTTGTTCTTCCAGAATGCGAAGCTTAAGCAAAAGATTTTCTTTGGTTTTGCCGGCTTCATTCAATTTCTCTAAATTCGCAGCAATCACCGCATTCTTTTCATCGTCCATAACCGTTAACAACAACCGATAAAGTTCAGTTTGCTGCTCGAGAAGACCTAAAAATTTTTCGATAACTAAATGCTCTTGCTCCATTTGCGCATACCTTTAAATGCCATTCAAAACCGCATTGACCAGCAATTGATGCAGATTTCCAGGGCATCATCCTCCCCAAAAAACCGAAACCGTTTCTCTGTAAAGGCAACACATCTGCGCTGATCTTGAATTTTCATTTCTAGTTAATATATCGGCTAAGACTCCAAAAACTTTAGAAATAATTTTATCCCCGCTCTCATATCATATTCGCAGAATATGATATGCTTCAACGGCAACCAGGGATGTCGCATGGAAAAAGACGGGTTTGACTGTCCGGATGATGCGCAATACATGGATCGAGCTATTGATCCCGGCCATCCTGTTCAGCCAATTCGCCGCCAAGTTTCTGCATTAATAATTCGGTCAGTCCGATGCCCCCACGGGTAGCCACAGCTTTGGTCATTTCCGCATCCATCATGGAGGTAAAAATATCCTCTGCAGTTCCTCCAGAGATAAATCCGGAGCGGTTTATGGTTGCACGCATCTCTTTCAGCAGAAAGCTTAAGAAAATGGACTCCAGCTGTTGACAGGTTGCTTTCAATGTGTCCTTGTTCGGGACAGACGCAGTGCTATGAGAAGCTTTTTCGGGATGCTGTGCACCGATCAACTGCTGGTTTAGATAGAGGCTTTGCAGCGGTAGCGTGGTGATGGATAACGGTTCTCCCATTAGATGATCTCCAATTCGGCCTGCAGGGCACCGGCGGCCTTAAGTGCCTGAAAAATATTGATTAAATCGCGAGGCGAAACCCCTATGGCATTTAAAGCCCGTACGACCTCACCGATACTGACTCCGCTTTCCACCAGGAAAAGCGGTTTTTTTCCTTCTTCAACCACAATTTCGGTATCTGGTGTTACGGTAGTGACCCCTTCTGAAAAGGGTAACGGTTGAGAGACATCCTGAGACTCCTTCACCTGGATGCTTAAGTTACCGTGGGCGATCGCCACGGTGGATATGCGTACATTTTCACCCATGATTACCGTGCCCGTGCGTTCGTTGATGACGATTTTTGAGACCGCATCAGGGGTCACGCCCAGATTTTCGATTAAGGTCGCCAGTTCAACGGTATTTCCGCGATAACGCTCTGGTACGGTCACACGGATGGTGGCGGCATCTTGGGTATGAGCCACTTTTTTATTCAGGGCCATATTTATGGCCTGGGCCATGCGGGAGGCCGTGGTAAAATCCGGGTATTGCAGAATAAAGGTCAGGGTTTTTTTCTGATTAAAATCAATGGATATCTCTTTTTCGATCAGCGCTCCATTGGGGACTCTGCCGACGGTCGGAAAATTCTTTTGAATACCACCGCCGGCGGTGCCACTGGCTTCAAAACCACCGGTGCTCACCGGTCCTTGCGCAACAGCGTATGTCTGGCCGTTGACCGCCTTCAATGGTGTAATCAGCAAAGTGCCGCCCTGCAGGTTTTCCGCATCTCCGATGGAGCTGACGATAACATCTATACGGGAGCCCGTCCGGGCAAACGGCGGCAATTCGGCGGTCACCATGACGGCCGCCACGTTCTCGGATTCAATATCTTCCGCTTTGACGGTTACTCCCATTTTCTCCAGCATGGCGGCCATTGATTGAATCATAAAGTCGAGATCATCATTATCTCCGGTGCCGTTTAAACCTACCACCAATCCATAGCCAACCAATTGATTCTGGCGCACCCCTTTGATCTTGGCGATATCCTTGATGCGAACCCCATAGGTGTACCCAGTCAAAACCATGAGGGTCAAGACGCCCAGCAGCGTTTGATTGAGGATGCGCTTAATCACGGTTGCATAACGTAACTGTTTCATATTATAATTTATTCCTTTCGATCTCAAAACGGCCATATCGTATTCAACAAGTTGGCCAGCCATCCCGGGCGCTGGCGATCGTCAATTATACCGGAACCACTATAAGCGATTTTGGCATCTGAAATATAGGTTGACAAAATAACATTCTCGGGGGAAATGTCCCGCAATCGGATGACACCCGACAAAATAATCAATTGGTTTTCATTGTTGACCAACAGCTCGCGGGAGCCAACGATTCTTAGATTGCCATTTGGCAAGACTTCGGTCACTTGGGCAGTCATGTATGCATTTAGATCGCCGCTGCGCGTGGTGGTTCCCGATCCGTCAAAGTTACTGCCCATACTGCCCTGAACGGATGTGGCACCAAAAGGACTTATCTTGGGCCAATCACCGCCAACGTCAGCAAGTATGTCGTTATCCCACCAGTCTTCGATACCGAATAATTTATCGATCCCCGCCTGAAGGCTTGATGAGCGTCCGGTCTTGGTGTCTGCTTTATTGGTGGCTTTAGACGATTCTTCGATCTTAATGGTAATAATATCCCCCACGTTTCTGGCTTTGGGATCGACAAACAGGTCGCTTAACAGCGCATCGTCCCGCCAAAGAGAGCCGGCATGCGAAACCACCGGTGACGGTCGTGTATATGGGGCCGGCAGCAGCTGGCTTTTCGTTGGAACAACATGTGTTGTCGATTGAACGACTTGCGAATTTGGAGCACAGTGGCAAATGCCTAAGCAGAAAAGCAAAAGTAACATCGTTGCGGGCCAGGCCCAGAATTTTGTGTTTATCATTTATCTTCCTATCTGTTGCATGCAAAGTTAAAATTCAATGCGCACCGTTTTGGCGTCAAGAACCTGGGCATTTAAAATTTTCTTGGAGTCGAAATTCTCCACGGGTATGCGCTCGCCCAGTCTGCCTTTGCGTTTGGCTTTGCCAAGTGCGGTGATTCTCAATTCTTTAGATTCCGCCACGATCAGGACAATATCACCGCGTTTAACCAGAGGCGGCAACTCGATGAGATCGGTTCTCAAAACGGTCTTGGCGGAAATGGTGCTTCGGGTTCTTTTGCCCAGCACAGCCTGCGGATCGGTGATTACATCAGCAGGCAAATGCGCTAAATCCATCTGGCGCAGTTCAATGAGATCTTCGGTAATTGTCATATGCTTTCGCAATGGTTTGGCAGCTACCACCACATCAACGAACATTTCAATGGTGGCGCTGGTCCAGACTTTTTTTTGAAACTGCCCGTCGACGTTAAAATGAACCGCAAGCGGAATCTTACCCAGATATTTGGTGTTACGCGGGGCCATCACCTGATAGGTAATGCGGCCTCTGGGAAGAATAATGCGTTCCGGGACGCGCAGGTCTTTAATTCGGGCAATGTTGTTACCTTTTAAGACGGTTGTGCGAAGATAATGCGATACAATTTTTTCGATTTTTTGCTGGTCGACCTCAATAAAGCTTCTGGTAATTTTTACCCCAGACGAGTTCTGTAAATCGAGATTTTCTAAACTGAATCCGTTTTGTTTTAAACGCAATCGAATATAATCGATCGCGATTACTCGCGAACGGCTCGGCAACGGGGCTTTACCGATTTCGACATTTTTCAGGCGCTGTATTAATTGTGGATCGCCACCATCGATCTGAGCAATCGCACCCAGAAAAATCTTGGCAGCGTCGATCTCGACCGCTTCCAACAGCCGAATGGTGGTCATCTCGGCGGCCAGGCCATCCTGTGCCCCCTCTATGATAAAAATTGCCAAAGGCAAAACGAGAAAAACAAACAGTACGCAGCGGGGGGCTGTCTTTTTCAGGTTCGCGTTCTCCATTATCGTCTCCTAGCGTTTAACATTATTGGACATCGACAGCATTTCATCTGAGACCATCACAATTTTGCTGTTGAGCTCATAGGCTCTGTGAGCGGTAATCATGGCAACCATTTCATCCACAACGCTCACATTGGACAACTCCAGATATCCTTGCTCGAGATATCCCAAACCGTTTTGGCCCGCTGTACCCGTGAGGGCATCACCGGATGCATCTGAAGGTAGAAAAAGGTTTTTACCAATGTTCCTCAATCCGGCAGCGTTGACAAATCTCGCCAGTTCGATGGTGCCCACATTGGTTGCTTCGGTTTCGCCGGCTTCCAATACCGTTACGGTACCATCCATTGCCACCGAAATGGAGATCGTGTCGGATGGAACCGAAATCTCCGGCTCCAATAAAAAACCATCCGGTGTCACGATGCGACCTTCGCTATCTAATTTGAAATTACCGGCTTTGGTATAGGCGGTCTCCCCTTCAGGCAGCAACACCTGGAAAAATCCGTCACCGACGATGGCAAGATCGAGTTCATTTTCGGTATTCTGGAATTCGCCGGCTGAAAATAATTTGGTCACGGCCACGACCCGGGCTCCATGCCCTAGCTGAATTCCGGTGGGCACTTCGGTGGATTCCGAAGAGGCGACCCCGGGTGCTCTCAGGGTATCGTATAAGAGGTCTTGAAAGTCGACTCGACTCTTTTTAAAACCCACGGTATTGACATTGGCGATATTGTTTGCAATTACATCAATATTGGTGGATTGCCCTTGCATGCCTGTGGCCGCCGTCCATAAACTGCGTATCATGTATCCTCCTGGTTTTTGTTATTCGTTATTTGTTACTGGTTCATTCGTGGACTGCAAGTTGCCCTGTGTTGTCTCTAGGGCCGATCTAATTACGAATAACCAATAACTGGTTTACGTCCTGCCAACTTCATTGATGATTTTTGAATTGATTTCATCAACGGAGCGTATCACCTTCTGATAGGATTCATAGCCTCTGTGAACCTCGATCAGTTCCGTCATCATTTGCAGAGCATTTACGTTCGAAAGCTCAACAACACCCTGCGATATTGAAAAATCCGCAGCGGTGGATTCAACAACAAGATCAGACCGCCGTTTAAAGGAAGTATAACCAATTTTTTCCAGGCCATCGATGTTTTCGAATTCGACGATTCGAAGTTTGTCGATAACACTGCCATCCACAGACACATTACCGCTATCGTCAACGAGGAATCCATGCCCATCGGGATCCGTCAATGCGGCTTGGCTGTCAATGGTGATTTCACCATTTTCACCTAAAACAGGCCACCCTTGATGGTTAACAAGCATGCCATCAGCACTGATGCTGAAATCTCCGCGACGGGTATACTGAATGCCTTGCGGTGCTTGAACACAAAAAAAGCCGCGGCCATTTATGGCAAGGTCCAGGCGATTTCCAGTGGCCTTTAGTGGCCCCGAAGTGTGGTCGGTAAAAGTGTTTAGCCGACTCCAAAAGGCCGGCGCCTGGGTTACTCCCCTATCTGCCAGAGGTTCATTTGGTCTTTCTAAATTAGATAGATAGTAGGTTTGAAAATGAGTTTGATCCTGTTTAAAGCCAACTGTATTTGTATTGGAAAGATTGTTAGATAAGATTTCCAGCCGTCTTTGATAGGCGATTGCTCCATTGGCTGCCATGTATATAGAACCCGTCATTATCGAACCTCACATCCAGAAATATTTTTTATTTAAGCACCACGATAAGAATACGTATTCTTGCAGTTTTGATAGCCAAAAATATGCAAGAGACATACCAAGTGTGGCTATTTTTTAGAAGCCTAGATACGTCTCAATTCCCGGTAATTCAAGGGTTCAGGACGTTATTAGATCAGTCCCTTTTCACTGCATAACAGCCAACAGGCAATTTCTGCCGTCCGGGATGAATTTGCCTAGTAAGTCTTGTCGAGGTATCCCACCTTCGATTTTCAGGTTATGGCTGGCAGGCAGGTTTCTGGTGTCGGGTGTTAGGTTTCAGCAAAGACTGGTGGAAAAATTGAGGGCGTCAGAATTTTCGTACGAATGCGTTAGGTTTGAGGTTGGCGGTTTGAGGCCAAAAATTAAAGGATCCTGAAACCTTTAACCCGCAGTTTAGGCCTTTGCCGAAAGGGGACCGTGGCGTTCACCATCAGTGAACCGAGAATTCATGCGCAGCACCAATTCGACTTCCTCCCTGGGAGCCATGACTTTCTGAGAAATTTGTTTCGCCGTCAGACCGCTTTCCGACAACTGCAAAATGTTACCATGATCCGCGGCATTGGTGTCAGTACTGATTTCGCCACTCATTTTTTCGATAATCTCTTCAGGAGCTTTGGTCTGCAATCGTGGCGGTGATGAAGGCCGATTGTTTTCTTCGTCCTCATAATATGATTGTAAGCCATGCCGCTGCTGAACGATATAATCTAAAATGGCATCAAATGTCTCAGCGGTCTGCTGCTTGAGCGACTGCATAAGGATTTCGTTATTAAAAGTCGCGGATTTATCGCTTCGTGTGATTTTTAGAATGAACTGTTTATATTTTAATTTATTGTGGATGAGAAAAATAAGAATAATTCCACATAAAATAATTTGAAGCGCATCCATCATAATATCCCAGAACGGTAACAGGTGTATTGTCATGTATTCTCCTTAACGCCGGTCCTCGCACCCTTGCTTAAGCATGGACATCGATACGTCTTCCGTGATAATTCTCTGTGATGGATTTTCCATCTTCAGAAGCAGTATCAAAATTTGATACAGATCTTGAATTCGCCGGTGTTGGATTTAAATCCTTTGATTTTTTTTTATTCCTTCGATCTTCACTGCTTTCGGTCTCCGTATCTCCCTCTTGTTTCAAAAACTTCTTAAATGCATGCTGGTGCGGCGGCTCTCTATTTTTTTGATCCGTGCGTTTAACTCTGTGTGTATTTGACAGCGACGGTGAAATTTTTTGAAAATGTATATGATCAACCATACGCCGATTTTCCTAACGCAATCTTCATCATGAGTCTGCCAATAACTTTTGATTCCTTAATTTGGCACGCAGATGAATGATCGCCTGGGAGTGAATTTGAGATACGCGAGACTCGGTGATTCCAAGCACTTTGCCGGTTTCTTTCATTGTCAGTTCGTCAAGATAATACAAAGAAATAACAAGCCTCTCTTTTTCCGGCAACTCCTCTATCGCTTTGGCAAGCGCATTTTTTAATTCCTTCAAACGGGTCAGCGTGAGGGCATCATCATCGTTGTTGACTAGAAACCTCATCAACTTTTCTCTTTCATCCTTTGAAGAATACCCCAATTCTTCAAAGCTGATAAACGATATACTCGACAACTGCTTGGTTCGGTGCACCTGTTCGATATCCACACCTAATTCTTCGGCCACTTCGCTGTCTTCGACTTCTCTTCCGAATTTTTGTTCTAGACTTAAAAACGCATTTTCCAACTCTCTTATCTTGCGTCGATTGGACCGTGACAGAAAATCCCGTGCCCGCAACTCGCTTAGTACCGCCCCTTTAATCCGGAATACGGCATAAGTCATGAATTTATTATCCCTTTTGGGATCATAGCGGTCCACTGCTTGAATCAACCCGATGACGCCGACATTGAGCAAATCATCAATATCGATGGTCGATGGC
>JASFPE010000242.1:0-8514 GCA_050116155.1 Desulfobacterales bacterium | reverse complement strand
ACATCGGTCATTGCATTTGGTCTTGCGTACCCACGCTCCGCATTCTGCATTTTATAAACCTAACCCGGATAAAACGGAAAAGTTAAAATGATCTAAAATTAATGAGTCGCTTTGCTCGTTCTTTTTTAATAAAGTCGATAGAATTCCACAATCCCGCCATGGCGGGATTACTTTAATTCACTTTAGGCACTCTTTTTACAAAAGCCAACAATCTCACGATGAATTTCGTCCGGACTGAAAATATGACCGCCGCCAATGCCGTAATGCGTGATCTCGGCAGAAGCGCCGACAGCTACACGGACATCTTCTACCATTTGACCGTTGTTTGCCTCGACGACCAATAATTTTCGGGTGCCTTGACGAACGATTTTATTTAGCGCTTTTTGCGGATAGGGAAAAAGAGAAATTGGCCTAAACAGCCCGGCAGCCATTCCTTCCTCTCTGGCGCGCAATACAGCATCCAGGGCAATTCGGGCAGAGCTGCCGAAAGCCACAACGACCACCTCAGCGTCCTCTGTCTGAAAGGCCTCATGGCTCTGTTCGTTTTCTTTCATATTTTGATATTTCTTATTGAGTTGTCGGTTCCAATCAATCAGTTCTTCATCCGTGTGCGGTGCAACCTTGATGACTTTGCGAGGGTTTGTTCCTTTGCCCCGCACGGCCCATTCTTTCTGCGGAGACTGAATTTGGGGAAGATGCTCGGTGACCACCGGCTCCATCATCTGCCCCAGCAGTGCATCGGATAGTAAAATAACCGGGTTGCGGTATTGATCGGCAAGGTCGAAAGCTTTGTATGTCAGGTCGTAGAGCTCCTGAACACTTGCAGGGCCCAGCACCAGACACTGGTAGTCGCCGTGTCCACCTCCCCGGGTGGCAAGCCGGTAATCCGACTGAGCCGAAGCAACCCGCCCGAGTCCGGGGCCTGCCCGCGTAACACATACCACCACCGCAGGTAATTGAGCCGTCGCCAGCGTTGTCAGTCCTTCCCCCATGAGTGTAAATCCCGGGCCTGAAGAGGAAGTCATACAACGTCCGCCCCCGGCTGCCGCACCGTAAACCATGTGGATTCCGGACAACTCACTTTCACTTTGCAGAAAAGTACCGCCGATTTGAGGGAGCATGAGAGCCATGTATTCAAAAAGCTCGTTTTGAGGCGTTATCGGATAACCGAAAAAAAACCGGCATCCTGCTCGGATCGCACCCGCGCCGATAGCCTCATTTCCTCTCATAAGACTTTTTTGAAAAATGACCCGATCCTTCTTTTGTTTGACGACCTTCGACATTCATTTTTCCTAATATAGCAGCGATTGGCTTTATTATACATGTAGATGTTTGGCAATACCCGTCCAGATATTCATTGTCAAGTTAAACATGTTTACAATCTAGCTTATTATCTGACTAATATGCTGTTCCAGAAAATGATATGACCGGACACAACCACCTAACTTACTTCTGGGACACTAGAAGAGGTTTTGAAACCACTTCTAATCACCCGTAACCATAAATTCCGAGTTGACGTTTAAATTAAATTTTTTTAAAGGTTATAGAATATGAGATTGCCAAATCATTATATTAGGGGAGGATTAAATTGGAAAAACAAGTTTGGTTGCAGAATTTAACCTGGGAGGAGGTCAAGCAGAAGTCCAGGGAAAGTAAGGGGACGATTATACTTCCGATCGGCAGCACCGAGCAGCATGGGTATCACCTTCCCGTCGGAACGGATACCTTGGTGGCCAATGTTATCGCCGAGGATGCTGCTTTGAAGGCAGACATATTGGTGGCTCCACCACTTTGGTTCGGTTGGAGTCCGCATCACATGGTGCTTCCCGGTACCATTAGCATTCGTCCTGAACTTCTGATAGAGGTTGTTATTGATATTATTCAATCTTTAAATAGGCACGAATTCGACAAATTTATTATGCTCAACGGCCATCGCATCGTCAATATTTCCTGGCTGCAGATTGCAGCCGAAAGGGCGAAAAGGGAACTCGGGGTAAAGGCTGTAATTTTTGATCCCGCTTACATGTCCAAGGAATTTGATAACCAATTCGGCTGGGGAGAATTGGGACATGCCGAAGAGATCGAAAGCTCCCACATGTGGCATTGTTACCCGGACCTGGTAAAGATGGACAGAGCCCAGGACAATCCACATCATCATCGTCAAATTTATCGCGTTGATCCCAAGTATGCCGGGGATAGCCTGTGCTATGTTCCCAGCAGCCTTTCCGAAATGGAAGCATTGGCCAAAAAATCCGGCGGCACGGCGGGGGAGCCCAGCAAAGCTTCGCGGGAAGGCGGTCAGAAATATCATGAGCATCTTGTTGAGAAAATGTTGGAAGTTATTGCATTTATACAGGAAGCGGCGAAATAAAATTACCGGAAAAGAATTTCTTGACAGAATAATCATCGATACTTTAATAAGATAACTTAATTATTTCTGATTTTTGATGCCTGTTAAGGCAGCTTATCCAATCCCAAGTTTCTTTTGCCAACAAAATTACGATAAAAATATCTAATCAATCAAATTTGCATCAATCACTCGGTTAGAGAATCTTATATCTTATCATATTAATCCTTTAGGCAATTTCAGCATTTCATTTTTGGTGAAAGAAGGGAGGTGATATTTTATAACAAGGGATAGCGCAACGACCCTATCTATGACTGGTTGAACCCACGTGTTTGGTCAAATTAAATCATGCTTCTCCGTTGACGGGAGTCTTATCATGCCATTGTCGACCCAAATACGGGAGGGGATGCTGTATTTCGGCTATAGGGTAAAACAACTGTCAACCAGTAAACGAAGAGGAGATTAAAATGGGTGCAAAAAAGAAAATAAGCCGTCGAGAATTTTTAAAGACTACAGGTAGTTTGGCCGTCGGGAGCGCCGCTTTTTCCATGGGATGGGGAATCGCCAGAGCCCAGCCTGCAGAGGTGAAGATCGGCGTCATCTATCCGCTTTCCGGATCGGTTGCCCATGCCGGCAAAATGTCCAAGGATGCCGTTGATCTGTGCGTGGACTACGTAAACAACAAGTGGCCCGATCTTCCGATTCCCATTGGACAGTGGGAAGGGATTCCCGGCTTAAATGGCGCTAAAATAAAGCTGATCCACGCGGACCATCGCGGGGAGCCGGACAGGGGTGCGGATCTGGCTAAAAAACTCATCATGGATGAAAAGGTAGCGGGCATTTGTGGATGCTATCACAGTTCCGTGACAAAAACCGTCAGTACGGTGTGTGAGAGATACAAGATTCCGATGATAAACCCTGAATCCACCTCTCCGGGTCTGACCAAGCGGGGCTATAAATGGTTTTTCAGGGCCACACCCCACGATCGAATTTTCCTCAGAGACTTCTTTGAGTTTTTAGGTCTTTTGCATGAGGGCAAGGTTCCCGGTATGGATGCCATTCCAAAATCAGAGTTGTCCAAAATCGGTGCCTGCACTGAAAATACGGAGTGGGGCGCAGGTACCCGGGAAGTTATTAAGGAATTTGCTAAGAAGTTCGGATACGAGATCGTTTCGGATGTAACCTATCCGCATGAATCCCCCGATTTGACGGCCGAGGTTCGCAATCTGCTGGGCCCCAAACCCGACATATTGATGTTTGCCTCCTACATCTCTGATGCCATTCTGCTGACCAAAACGATGAAGGAGTTCAGGGCCAATGCCAAGATTTTCTGGTCCCAGGATGTTGGATTTTACCAGCCAAAATTCATTGAAACCTTTGGCAAGGACATCGACGGGATCATGAACCGTACCGTCTTTTCCAAGAAGCTTTTTGGCGTGAAACCGGTTGCAGCCAATATCAATAAAGAATTCAAGAAAAGAAGCGGTGTGGATTTCATGGGTACTTCTGCCAGGGCTTTCACCGGCATGCAGGCATGGGCGTATGTCCTCAATAAGGCAGGATCCACGGATCCGGAAGCCATTCGCCAGGCAGCTGAAGCCATTGAGATACCCGGCAAAGAGCTGATCGTGCCATGGAAAGGGATCAACTTCGAAGATGAAGGTGGTGAGACGAACCAGAATACCTGGTCAAGCGGATTGATCGTTCAGTACCAGAATGTAGAGCCCGAGATTATTTATCCCGTGGATGTCGCTACCGCCAAATTTTTATACCCCTGGCCGGGATTGAAATAGCGGAGCACAGAAGGTGAAGTCGGCGTAACTTGCGGTTTCAGAGCAGATGAACTTACCCGGATGGTTTGCCCGGGTAAGTTCAAATGATTGAATATTTTCGATTGAATATTGAATTCTCAATATTCAATAGTCAATTCCGGCTTGTCCGGATTAGGGGCTTGGCCTCATGCGAGGCCGAAACTCAGGCCTCCTAAAAACCTATTTATTCTCGATTCGTTATAGGATTTTCGAGGTTTTTAATTATGGACATACTATTATCTGCGATAATTTCGGGATTGCTCATGGGAATGCTTTTTGCCCTGGTTGCGCTCGGGCTTGCCATCATCTTCGGCGTGATGAATATCGTCAATTTTGCCCACGGCGAGTTCCTGATGGTCGGCATGTATACTGCATTTCTTGCCGCTACGGGCTTAGCGATAGAGCCATTGTTGACCCTGCCGGTAGCCGCGCTGGTCTGTTTCATATTGGGGATTGGGTCGTATTATCTGCTCGTCAGATATTTACTCAGAGGACCCATGCTGGCCCAACTTTTGGGTACCTTTGGATTGATGATTTTCATCAGATATCTGGCGATGGCGATTTTCGGCCCTGATTACAAAACCCTGGAACAGGGTCTGCTGATCGGCAAAAGCATCAAGTGGGGGCCGGTGGTGATCAGCTATCCTAAATTGGGGACTGCTGTGATCAGTATCATAGCCTTTGGTGCCATATACTGGCTAATCAATCGTACCCGTCTGGGCATGGCCTTAAAAGCCACTGCACTGGATGTAGAGGCTGCCGGCTATATGGGTATCAATACGGAAAAAATGAGGGGTCTGGCATGGGGCCTGGGTGGGGCCACGGTGGGAATTGCCGGAGCATTGCTGACCAATTTTTACTATGTTTTTCCAACGGTGGGCCTGCTTTTTGTTATGATCGCCTTTGCAACCGTGGCCCTGGGAGGCTTTGGGTCTATCAAAGGTGCTTTTATTGCCGGCTTAATTATGGGGCTTATCATTGATATCGGGGGTACCTATGTCGGCCCGCAATATAAATTTGCCCTCATTTATCTGACCTTTTTTTTAGTCATCATTTTTAAACCACAAGGGTTTTTCGGGTGGTAATACCAATGCGCGCGCTGAAAGATGCTTTATCGTTTAAAGATTTGCCGATCTCAGAGAGGATCGGTTTTGCTATTTTCGTCATTTTCTGTCTTGTTTTTCCCTGGGTCACAAAAGGATCTTTTGCGCAAGCCGTCATGATCCAGTTTCTTATTTTTTGTTTATATGGGCTGGGGTGGAATCTCATTGGCGGATATGGCGGTCAGGTCGCCCTGGGACAGGCAAAAAATGTGGGCATGTCTGCCTACACGGTGGCCGTGTTGATGGTCTGGTGGGATGTACCCTTTTGGTTTTCCACACCCTTGGGAGTGATCATCGCGACGGTTGAATCCTTCATCCTCGGTTATTTCCTATTAAGGCTCAAGGGTCACTATTTTGCGATTGCCACAATTTGTGTGTCCCTCGTTTGGCAACAATTATTTATCAACTGGGAGCTCATCGGGGGCGCCCGCGGAGTAGAGCTACCTTTGAAGGAAACCCCGAACTTTATCTATATGCAGTTTACCTCTCCCATCTATTATCACTATTTTGCCTTCGTCCTGGTGATGGGAGCCATCTTATTTATGAATTGGTTCCGCAAATCAAGGTTGGGCTATCAATTGCGGGCGATTAGTGCAAACGAGGATGTTGCCGAGAGTTTAGGGATCAACATCCATTGGGTAAAAGTCAAAGCCTATTGCATTACAGGGGTCTTTGCCGGCATGGGAGGAGCCTTCTACGCCGTCTACTATAATTACATCGATCCCTTTTCGGTCATGCATCTGGAGCTTTCCATCATGATCGCATTGATGACCATGATCGGCGGAGCAGGATCCATATGGGGTCCGATCATCGGGGCAATGATTCTTATTCCTATGGATCGCTACCTCGGTGCCTGGCTGGGTGCAATTGGCATTACCGGGGTGGATTTCATGATATATGCCTTTATGGTAATGGTCATCGCCGCCTATGAACCCAGAGGAATCTGGGGTATCATTGAAAAAGCGCGGCGCAGGCGTTAGGTGTTTGTGGTGTTTATCTAACAACATGTTAGACAGAAACTGAAGATTTTCCGCCGGAGTGTGGATCGAGTACAATAAGGTTTCAGGTGTCAGGTGTCAGGACTGAGAAACATAAAATCTGAAACCTGAACACTGACACCTGAAACCCGTTTCGCCTGAGGCGGATTCGGGTAAGGGAGAAAACCCCATTATGGCCTTATTGGAAGTCAGAAATTTAACCAAAAATTTTGTTGGTGTCGTCGCCAATGATCGAATATCCTTTGAGATTGAACCGGAGGAAATCATCGGACTCATCGGTCCGAACGGTGCCGGTAAAACCACCCTGTTTAATTGTATTGTTGGATTTCACAAACCGGACCAGGGGACAGTAAAATTCAATGGGAAGAATATTGCCGGATTCAAACCCTTCCAAACCAATCGGGAGGGCATCGGCAGAACCTTTCAAATTATGACTATTTCGGGGGATCTCTCTGTCCTGGAAAATATCATGATAGGATCCTTTTGCAGGGTTTCCGACTCGCGAGCTGCCAGGCAAGAGGCTGCGGAAATATTAAGTCTGATGGAATTGGAGCAGGAGGCGCAGGCGCGCATGAACGAACTGCCGATCGCGGCTCAGAAGCGGGTGGGTCTCGCCATGGCACTGGCTACCCAGCCAAAGCTCCTGATGCTCGATGAGGTGGCAGCAGGCCTAAACCCCAGGGAAACAGAGGAGATGGTCGCCCTGCTTCAGAGAATTCAGGCAGCCAAGAATCTAACTCTTTTTGTGACGGAACACGTGATGGAAGTCGTTATGCCGATTTCTCAGCGTATTATCGTCCTGGATGGCGGTCAAAAAATCGCAGAGGGAAAACCTCAGGATATCGCCAACGATGAACGCGTGATCCGGGCGTATTTAGGTGCAAAGTATGTTGACGATCAAAAACATAGAAGTTCGATATAGCGGCGTTCCCGTCATTCATGATGTTTCCCTTGACGTGAATGCGGGAGAACTGATCTCGGTTGTCGGCTCTAATGGCGCGGGTAAAACCACCTTGCTGAAGACCATCTCCGGGGGTCTCCATCCGGCAAAGGGTAGCATCGAATTCGAGGACGAAGATATCAGCAGGAGTTCTACGGTTGGTATCGTGAGGCGGGGCATCACTTACGTTCCGGAAGAACGAAGGATTTTCGGTCCCCTTTCTGTTGAGGAGAATCTTCGGCTAGGCGCCTATATATTAAATGATAATGAAGCGATAGAAAAATCCATCGATTACGTGTATGGTCTCTTTCCAATTTTAAAAGAGAGACGAAAGCAAAAGGGTGGAACCCTCAGTGGTGGTGAACAGCAAATGCTTGCTATCGGAAGGGGCCTGATGGCATCCCCCAAGCTGTTAATGCTGGATGAACCCTCCCTGGGACTTATGCCCAAACTGGTGGATGAGATGTTGGAAGCGGTCGCTAAATTAAAAGGCGAAGGGATTACCATTTTGCTTGTTGAACAGAATGTCCGCGAAGCCCTGGAAATGGCAGACCGGGGATACGTCTTGCAAACCGGTCGAACGATATACAATGGTAGCGGTCAGGAACTTTTAGAAACCGATATTATCAAAAAAGCCTTTTTAGGCATATAGTTACATCAGCGTTAAGTCTTCATCTTTCAAATCTGAGACAAACATATGACCCGGGGCGTGTGTGATTACTCTGTAAATGGGGGCGGAGGTTGCGGCAAGCTGTGAAGTTACCCCACAGGCCCAGAACACGGTTATTTCACCCGGCCGGATGGTTACGGGATCACCAAATTCAGGATTGTTGATGTCTTTGATGCCGATTTCTTCCGGTGAGCCCAAATGAATCGGTGCCCCATGGGTCAGATGAAAACGGGTAGTGACCTGGACCGCCCGGACGGCCTGTTCGGGCGTCATGGGGCGCATACTGACGACCATGGGGGCTGAAAAAGGTCCTGCCGAACGGCACTGGATATTCGTGATATACATCGAAACATTTTTGCCTTCTTCCATATTGCGAATCGGCAAGCCGGCTGCCAGCATGGCGTTTTCAAATGAGAAACTGCAACCCAGTAAAAAGCTCACCATGCCATCATCAAAATAATCACCGACATCTTCAACCTCTGTTTTTAGCTCACCGTTTTCAAACACCCGGTAGCGGGGTACGTCTGCACGAAGATCCGCACCGCGGGCGATGGTAGGCTCAGTCACACCAGGTTCCAGCACATCCAATATCGGGCACGGTTTGGGATTGCGCACGCAAAATAGCAAAAAGTGAAAGGCCTCTTC
>JASFPE010000241.1:0-8576 GCA_050116155.1 Desulfobacterales bacterium | reverse complement strand
CGCATGGGGTGAGTGATGGGACTTGAACCCACGACATCCGGGGCCACAACCCGGTGCTCTACCACTGAGCTACACCCACCTTAAATCGAATTGCAGATTGAATATTGAATATTTAATATCAAAAAAATCTTGAGACTACAAATACGATAAAGTGGTTTAAATAGCAAATTGGTTGATTCATTTCAAGATTTAATTATAAACACATGATTTAAAAAATCGAGCAGCTGAGATGCAAAAATAGATGTGGCCATTTGAGCTTTGGGGGCGTTTGGAGAAACTTGCTATTGACCAAAATCGGTTTATGTTACTATAGGTATAATTTATTTCATCATATATCTAGAAAGGACATTAATTCAGTGAGCCAATGGCATATTTTTATAATCAGAGCCATCATGGGCCTTGTTTTTGCCGTTATCGTCACACGGATGTTTTACGGCAGGATTGATCCAATCTATGTGGCCGGGTTGGCCGTCATACTGGTTGGATTGGCATATTTTGCTGAATTTTTGCGACAGAGAAAGTCGAGATAATTCTCACCGCAGAGACGCAGAGGACGCAAAGATGGTTTAATTTGTTTTCCTCTGGAAAACAAAAATAATAAATACTCTGCGTACTCTGCGCCTCTGCGGTGAAATATTATATCCAAGGAGCTCCCCTCAGTGAAACAGATTATTCTTGGGACGGCCGGACATATTGATCACGGCAAGACCAGTCTGATCAAAGCAGTCACCGGCATTGATACGGATCGACTAAAAGAAGAAAAAGAACGCGGCATCACCATTGAACTCGGGTTCGCGTCGCTGGATCTTCCCAGCGGTCAGCACCTTGGCATCGTAGATGTTCCCGGTCACGAGAAATTCGTGAAAAACATGGTCGCAGGCGCCACCGGAATCGACATCGTGGTGATGGTGATTGCGGCCGATGAAGGCGTGATGCCCCAGACCCGGGAACATCTGGAGATATGCACCCTGCTTGGTGTCCAATTTGGGATGGTGGCGCTGACAAAAATTGATATGGTCGATGAGGAATGGCTGGAATTGGCATTGGACGACGTCCGCGAATTTATTCAAGACACATTTTTGGAAAAAGCCCCAATTGTGCCGGTCTCATCCACAAACGGCCAGGGTATAGCCGAATTTGTTAAAACACTCGATGAACTCAGCCAGCAGATTCCCGATCGACCGCCTTCGAGTCTGTTCCGCCTGCCGATTGATCGGGTTTTCACCATGAAAGGGTTTGGTACGGTCATCACCGGCACATTGATTTCCGGTAAAGTCAAGGTCGGCGACACGATTATGATCTATCCATCGGGAATCACCTCAAAGGTTCGGGGGATTCAGGTGCACAACAGCAGTGTTACCGAGGCAGAAGCGGGTATGCGAACGGCGATTAATTTTCAGGGACTTGAAAAAACGTCTATTCAGCGTGGCGAGGTGTTGGCCAGCCCACAGACCTTAAAGTCGAATTATATGGTGGATATTTCGCTTCATTTTTTATCCAGCAATCCAAAACCGATACGCAATCGAACGCTGGTGCGGTTTCATACCGGCACCAGTGAAGTGCTTGGAAATTTGATTTTGCTGGATCGCGAAGAGCTTTCACCGGGAGAAAATACTGTCGCTCAACTGCGGCTGAATTATCCGGTGGCCCTGGTCAAGAGCGATCGTTTTGTCATTCGCAGCTATTCACCGATCCGTACCATCGGTGGCGGCGAAATCATAAATCCAATTCCGCAAAAGCATAAGCGATTCAAATCGGGGATCATTGAAGGATTGCAAAACTTAAACAAGCAGTCCACAGAGGAGATCATCTCTTTTCATGTCAATGAAACCGGCTATCAGGGTATTTCCTTTGCGGATTTAAGGTTGGTCACCAATGTTCCGGAAAAGCAACTCGAAAACATCCTGCAAAGCCTGTTATCGCAAAAAACGATTATTCAGGCAGATAAAGAAGACCGAATTTATATTCACAATAATAATTTTGAAAAGCTTAAACAGGACACATTAAATTATCTCGATAATTATCATAAGACCTATCCCCTGAAATCGGGTATGCCCAAAGAAGAACTGAAAACAAAATTTCCGTCAATCCTGGCATCAAAGCTTTTCAATCTGACGGTTAACCAGATGATAAAGGACAATGACATCGCTCAGGAAGAAAATACCGTGCGCCTGGCAACTCACACGGTCTCGCTGGCTGAGGACCAGGCAGATGTCAGAAATAAGATTTTAGATACGTATTCTCAAGCCGGACTTCAACCGCCTTACTTTAAAGAGCTCAGCAAAAGCCTGGATATCGAAACAAAGCGTGCAAAAGAGGTGCTCATGCACCTGGTAGAAGAAGGTTTGATCCTAAAGGCCAAAGAAGAACTCTATTTTCACGCAGCAGCCATCGAAGGGTTGAAAAAAAGACTGGTTGAATTTCTGGATAGCCACGGAGAAATTACCACCCCCCAATTCAAGGAAATGACC
Source organism: Desulfobacterales bacterium (assembly GCA_050116155.1). Lineage (GTDB taxonomy): Bacteria > Desulfobacterota > Desulfobacteria > Desulfobacterales > JAHEIW01. The sequence goes on along the minus strand of JASFPE010000241.1, from coordinate 6,105 downwards.
GGGGCTTCTCGCAAATATGTCATTCCGCTGGCAGAATATTTTGACGCCAAGAATGTGACGTTGCGGGTGGGAGATGTCAGGAAACTGCGGAAGGGATAGTCGTGTTGCGGGCTACGAGATACGAGGCTCGGGTGGGATTATAGCTTTAATTTGAAATACATCTTGACTAGTAAACATAGATACCACGCTGTTTAGATAGGCCAGCCCCTTCCGAGTGAGTGCACAATGGTTCTGGTCTATGCGCAACAAACCATCTCTTTCAAGATCGGTGACAAGCCTGTCAAAGGTGCGCAAGAAATCCATGGTAAATCTTTGGTTGAATTCGATGAGATCGATACCTTGAATGGTTCGCAGCCCTAAGTAAATAGTTTCCATCATCATCTGCTCCGTGGACAATACTTCCTTTTCCTCCACAGGCAGCCTTCCCGACTCGATCTCATCAACATATTGTTTGACATTCGCATAATTCCAATAGCGCTCCGGAAAAATGAATGAATGCGCCGCAGGACCGAAGCCGGCATATGGTGCAAATGACCAGTATTTTAGGTTATGCCGAGACATCAGGGGATGTGATGGTTCATCTGTTCGGCGCGCAAAATTGGATATCTCGTATTGAATGTACCCATGGTTTCCTAAATAGTCGATGGTCAGATCAAACAATTCTCGAATCTTGCGATCGCGGAGCGGACGATATCGACCGAATTGCATATCCTGATGCAAAGGAGTGCCGGGCTCAATGGTCAGCAAATAACAGGATAGATGATCCGGGCCCAATTGAACCGCCCTTTCCAGGTCGGTGCGCCAGTTCTCTTTGGTCTGCTCTGGAAGGCCATAGATCAGATCCAAGCCGATATTGTCGCACCCGGATTGACACGCTTCCTCGAAGGCACGGCAGGCTTCCTTCACAGAATGAATTCTTCCCAGAAAGTTCAGATTTGCTTCCTGAAACGATTGCACGCCGATGTTTAAACGATTGATTCCGGCTTCAATATACGCGTTGAGCAATGTCCGGGTTACCGTCCCCGGGTTGATCTCTATGGTTATTTCAGGGGAAGGCAGAATATTAAACTTTTCAAGAACGCCATCGATGATTTGGAAAATATCATCGAAATCTAAAACCGAAGGCGTGCCGCCGCCGAGATAAATCGTATCGAAATCAAGTGATCCAGACTGGAACAACGTCATTTCCCGCATTAATGCCTGAAGAAATCCTGATTTTAAAGAAAGGTCGGTAATCGAATAAAAATCGCAGTAAGGGCATTTACGCAAGCAGAATGGGATATGTATGTATATCCCTCCAGGTTTGTTGAGTTTATCTTTCATTTTACCGGTAACCGTAAATTTAAGGTCTATGGGGCATAGGGTTAAAGGCAGAAACAATGATGACAGGCTCTGTCTTTTAACGCTATGCGCTTTGCGCTATGACCACCCTCCCCTTTATCCCCTCCCGTCGAGGGAGGGGAATCGAGTTATTGGACAGCCTGCAAAAATCCGCCCTTTTACCCTGTCGGATTTTTTCAAAATTCTTTAAGTAATAAACATAAACTGGTTCTAAAAGCTTTAGCTCTTGCTCAAGGGCAAGGCGCGCGGAGGAGAAACTGCGCAGCGTACCTATGTACGTGAGCAATTTTCGACGACAAGCAACGCAGCCATTGGGCAAGAGATGAAGTTTTTAGAACCAGTTTTAGTGGAAGCCACCGATTAAGTGTAAGTGTAGATGAAAAATCAGCTGCCCCCCTCCCCTTTCGACATTGTAAAATAGTTTGTAGCCGGATTTTGCGACCCCATGATCGTGAGCCATTTGTTTGGCCGCCAAAATCATCTCAGATACAATTGTGCTGTCCGCCGCTGTCAAATCGTTGATGCTGCGGATATGCGTTTTCGGCACAATCAACAGGTGCACCGGTGCCTGGGGATGGATGTCCTCAAATACAACCAGATTCTCGTTTTGATACAATATTTCGGTAGCCGTTTCGCCGTTTACAATTTGACAAAAGATGCACCCTTGTCCCATATTAACGTATCCTCCTGTTAGTTAATCCTAACCCGTTCGACAACTACTTCTGTTACCAACTCTTGGTTTCAGGTGTCAGGTCAAATAATTTAAGAATTGTGGATTTAAAGATTTAGAAATTAAATGTATTGCGCCTAATTTTATATCAATTTCCCAATTACTGAATTCCTAAATTCCTGAATTTCTCAATTTTCTATAAGTCTTTGCTGACACCTGAAACCTGACACCTGACTATTTGAGGCGAAAGCCTCAAGTAGAGTATGACCACTTGCCCTTGAGGGTGGGATTCTCCAGTGATTTTTTAAGCTGCTTTAAAAATTGTTCGCGCGGTATTTCCCGTGCGCCAAAACTGATTAAATGTTCGGTCTTCACCTGACAGTCAATCAAATCAAACGACAATGCCTTTAAATAGTTCACCAGCGCAACAAATGCCACCTTGGACGCATTGGTGAGAAGGGTAAACATGGATTCACCGAAGAAGCATTTACCCAAAGATACGCCGTAGAGCCCTCCGGCCAAGGTATCATCTTGCCAGGCTTCAACGGAATGTGCATATCCGGATTCGTGCAGTTTACAGTATGCTTCGATCATATCTTGCACAATCCAGGTGCCTTCGTCTTTTCCCCGCCGGATTTTTGCGCACGCGGTGATAACCTGCTCGAAGGCTTGATCCATGGTGATGCGAAACATATCTTTCTTGATGGCTTTTTTCAATGATGTTGAAATGCGCAGGTCCTCAGGATAAAGCACCAGACGCGGGTTCGGAGACCACCACAGGATTGGCTCGGCTTCCGTATACCATGGGAAGATTCCCATGCTATAGGCAAGCAAGAGACGCCTCTGGTCCAAATCACCGCCAACGGCTAAAAGACCATCTTGGGAGGTAAGATTGGGGGAAGGAAACACGATATCGCTGGATAATAGATAGACAGGCATTTGAATTCGGAATGCGGAATGCGGAATGCGGAATTAGAAAATCTAAGAACCCCGCTTTTGATTCGTTAATTAGTCAAATAGTTTAATGGTTATATAGTTTACTGGTTTAGGTGTGCTGCTTTAAATGCCTCTCGATTTAACCAATCAACGAATTATCCAATTAACTAAAATTAAAGGCCAGCTTTCCGTCTTCCATGTCAAGGGCCACGTGACCGCCATTTTGAAGTTTGCCAAATAAGATTTCATCTGAAAGCATATCTTTGATTTCGGCCTGAATCACACGGCCAAGCGGCCTGGCCCCGTATGCCGGATCATGCCCTTCTTTGGCCAGCCAAGTGCGTACCTGGGGAGAAATCGTCAGAGCCACTTTTTTAACGGCGAGTTGTTGATTCAGCTCCGCAATGAATTTGTCCACGATCATTTCCATGATCTCCAGATTGAGTGCATTAAACGTGATGATCTCATCCAGCCGATTCCTGAATTCCGGGCTAAAAAGCCTTTCGATGGCCTTTTTGCCTTTGGATTCCGCATCCTTATGGGTATGCCCGAACCCGATATTCGCCGCGCTCATCTCCCGAGATCCGGCATTGGAGGTCATCATCAAAATAACGTTTCTGAAATCCGCCTTTCGTCCGGTGTTATCCGTCAAGGTTGCATGGTCCATGACCTGCAGCAAGATATTAAACAAATCGATGTGAGCCTTTTCGATTTCATCGAGCAGCAAGACCGAGTGGGGATGTTTGCGGATACCGTCTGTGAGCAACCCACCCTGATCAAAACCGATATAACCGGGAGGTGCACCGATTAGACGGGCCACCGCATGCTTTTCCATATATTCACTCATGTCAAAGCGAATAAACTCCACTCCCAAATTGAACGCCACCTGACGCGACACCTCGGTCTTTCCGACACCGGTCGGGCCGGTAAACAGGAAACATCCCACCGGACGATCCGGTGTGCCAAGACCGGCACGCGAACGTTTAATCGAGGTGACCAGGGCCTTGATGGCATCATCTTGGCCAAATACCACTTGCTTGAGTCCATCTTCCAAGCTCTCAAGTTTGTTCTTATCAGAAGTGGTAACACTTTGGGTTGGCACCCGGGCCATCTTGGCAACGATTTTTTCGATATCCGAAGGATTGATCCGCTTCCGGCGCGCAGAGCCCGACAGCCGGATAAAGGCACCGGCTTCATCAATAACATCGATGGCTTTATCGGGCAGGTATCGATCTCTAAGATATTTTACGGAAAGCTCGGCAGCGGCCTTCAGGGCCGTGTCGGTATAAGCAATGCCATGGTGATCTTCATACCGCGAGCGTAATCCTTTTAGAATTTGAATGGTTTCGGACACGGGCGGTTCAATAAGTTCGATTTTTTCGAAACGACGGGATAAGGCCCGATCTTTTTCAAAGTGGTTTTTATATTCTTCAAAGGTGGAGGAACCAATACAACGAACCTCGCCGCTGGCCAAAACCGGCTTCAGAATATTGGATGCATCCATGGAACCGCTACTGGTAGCCCCCGCCCCCACGATGGTATGAATTTCATCTATAAATAAAATCGCTTTGGGGCGTTTCTGCAACTCGGCGATCACACTTTTGAGCCGTTGTTCAAAATCTCCTCGAAATTTCGTACCTGCCAACAATCCGCCAAGATCCAGGGAAAAAATCTGGATATCCTTCAGCAGATCAGGAACATCGCCTTTTTGAATCTTCTGGGCCAGTCCCTCAGCCAGGGCTGTTTTGCCGACACCTGGATCACCGACAAATACCGGATTATTTTTACGCCGGCGACAGAGTACCTGCATGGTACGTTCCAGCTCGGATTCACGCCCAATGAGGGGGTCTAATTTATCTTCGCCGGCAAGCTTCACCAGATCGATGGTGAAAAGCTCTAATGCATTTCCTTTTTTGCGTCGCTCCCTCTTGCCGGTTTTTGCAAAACCACCGACGGAATCCGAATAAGGGCTTTTGGATACATTATGAGATACATAGTTGAGGACATCCAGGCGCGTCACCCCTTCCTCGGTGAGGAAATATTCAGCATGTGAGTCCTTCTCCAGGAAAATAGAGGCCAAAACATCACCAACGGCAACTTCGCTTTTCTCCGCTGAGCGCGCATGATTAACAGCTCTCTGAATCACCCGTTGAAATCCAATCGTTTGCTGCAACACGTAGTCATCTCCTTCCGGGATACGCTCGATTTTCTCATCAAAGAAAATTTCAAGCAAGTTGAGTAGACTATCGACGCTACCGCCGCAGCTTTCGACGATCTCGATACCGGAAGAATCATTCAAAATAGCAAACAAAATATGCTCAATACTTACATATTCGTGGCGTCTCTTTTTTGCTTCTCTGACGGCAAAGCCGAGGGTTGCACTAAGCTCTTTGCTGATCATGGTCTACTCTCTTTCCATGGTACATTTAAGCGGAAAACCTCTTTCCCGCGCCAAGGCATCAACTGTATTCACTTTTGTTTCAGCGATCTCATATGGATATATACCGCAAACCCCTACACCAATCCGGTGGACATTGAGCATGATCCGGGTAGCTTCCTCAAGGGATTTTTGAAAAACATATCGCAGAACTTCAACCACAAATTCCATTGTGGTATAATCATCATTCAAGAGCAACACCTTATACATCGGAGGTTCCCTGACCTCCTCATCGGTGTCGGACTTTATCCCTTCTTCGACCTCAGGATTATTCTGACTCATGTAACAATTCCGTTGGTAACGATGTTGAAATAGCTGGGCCAATGCCGGAAGGGAACGAATACGGACACACCGGGTATCATGATAATTTTATAATAAGCATCTGGGGCATCCCTTGTAAAGGGCGCCATTGTAAATTTTATCTTCCACAGCATTTCTTATACTTTTTTCCGCTACCGCACGGGCATGGCGCATTTCTTCCGATTTTTTTCTTCCCGCGTTTCACCGGTTTTTTCTTTGTTGGTTCCTCTCCGCCCGAAAAAAACAATTGTTGTTCCCGGGGTTTCCGGATTTCATCTAAATTTTCGGGTTCGGCTATTTGGATTCTGAACAAGATCCCGAGGGTCTCTTCTTTAACCCGCTCAATCGTGTCCTGAAACATTTCATAGCCTTCCTTTTTGTAGACAATCAGCGGATTTTGCTGGGCATAGCCCCTTAAAAC
>JASFPE010000240.1:0-8596 GCA_050116155.1 Desulfobacterales bacterium | reverse complement strand
GAAACCTGGGAGATTCTCAATCTGCTGGGCATAGATGAGCGCCGCCTGCGGTTGAAATGGATTTCAGCTTCCGAAGGCGCAGCGTTTGCCGAAGAAATACGGGATTTTGTCAAATCACTCAAGACGTTTGGCGAAAACCCTCTCAAAAAATACGGTGACGCAAGTCCGGATTTACGGCAGATCATAGGTACCTGATGAACAAGACAAAGCAGCTGACCCAAAAACAGTTTGACTATTGCATGGAATGCGGGTTGTGTACCGGAAGCTGCCCCATCAGCCGTGAATTGTCCACCTTTTCACCCCGGCAGATCATCAAACGGGCGGTACTGGATCCGAAAGGCGGTCTGATCCACAGTCGCGAAATCTGGAATTGCTTGAGTTGTGCGAGTTGCAGCGAGCGCTGCCCGGCGGAAATCGATTTTCCGGAGTTTATCAGTTCACATCGGCAGGAAGCCCGCAGGGCCGGAAATCTTCCCCAGGAAAGCCATCATGGCATTCTGCAGGCCATCGCCGGTTTGCAGACCTGCAACCTGAATCAGCGCCGCACCGGGTGGGCAGAAAAGGCCGGGGTATTTCATGATACCGGGCAGTATTTTTATTTTGTCGGTTGCCTGCCATTTTTTGATGTGACTTTCCGCTATCTCAACCTATCTCCCCTGGAGAGCGCACACAGCGTACTGGGGCTGCTGAACAAAATGGGAATCGAGCCGGTCATCAGCGACCATGAGCGCTGCTGCGGACACGACGCACTGTGGTGCGGGGACCACATCACCTTCGGCAAGCTGGCCCAATGGAACCTGGAGGTGATTAAAGCATCCGGTGCCAAAACCGTGCTCTTCAGCTGCCCGGAAGGATATTTCACCTTTAAAAAATATTACCCGAAGTATTTGGGGGAGCTGCCCTTTGAAGTGCTGCATCTGACAGAGTTCTTTGAACGTGAGCTGCCGAATGCCGGCCTGTCTTTTCGGGCATCGACTGCCGAAACGATAACTTACCATGATCCCTGCCGCCTGGGTCGTCTGGCAGGCATATACGAAACACCTCGACAGCTGCTACAAATGCTTCCGCAAACTCAATTAATAGAGATGGAGCGCAACCGTGAACATGCACTTTGCTGCGGCACCAGTGCCTGGATGGAGTGTTCCAGCTATTCGAAAGCCATTCAATCCGAGCGTCTTCACGAAGCCCTGCAAACCGGGGCACAAACCCTCATCACGGCCTGTCCCAAATGCCAGATCCACCTGATGTGCGCTAATAACACCACAGAAGCCGACCTGAACATCATCGATATTTACACCTATTTAAAGCAACGGTTGGACAACAATGACAAAAATGATGGGTGATGAAAAAATCGATGCAGCTGCCGGAAAAAGGTCCCGGATATATCCGCGAGACCATCAAAATCATCGAAGAACTTCCTATTTCCGATTCCAATCGGCAGAAGATTTTCGAGGGAAATGCACGAAGGCTCCTGAAGCTTAGAAAGTGATGTATTCAAAACAAAACACAGATAGTCTTTTTGGTGTTTACTACGGATGGATCATTGTAGCGGTGGCGCTAATTTCAATGGCTGTTTGGTTTGGGATTCGTACAAGTTTCTCCGTTTTTTATGTTGCTATCCTGGAAGAATTTCATTGGAACCGTGGTGACACAGCCGGTGTTCAATCCTTGGCTTTAATTTTTTATTCAATTATGGCTCCTATAGTCGGGGGTCTTATTGACCGCTTTGGTCCAGGTCGTATTATCGTGCCGGGCATCATGTTGCTTAGCTTGGGAATGGTATCTTGCTCAACTACAGACACACTTTTCCAATTCTATTTTTTCTATGGAGTGATGGTCGGAGCAGGGGTAACTTGCATCAGTCCTGTATCCTATTCGGCTATCTTGGTCCACTGGTTTGCAAAAAGGAGGGGTTTGGCTAGTGGAGTTGCTGTTTCTGGAATAGGACTTGGGACCTTTCTTTGGGTGCCACTGTCTCAAAACTTCATCTCTTTGTGGGGCTGGCGGCTATCTTTTGTTATTTTAGGCGGGCTATTTCTATCACTTTTGTTGCCACTTAATTCCATATTATTAAGACATAAACCCCAAAAGAATGGTCAAAGATATAATGAGGTGGTTTATGAAAAGCCTTACATTGAACCACAATCGGGGTGCTCTAATAAAGAAACATCGGAAAATAGCTGGATAATTATTAAAGATTTGTTCAACAGTCGCCTGTGGGCTTTAATGGCATGCTCTTTTTTAGCTGTGGCCGGGACATACATCATACTTGTCCACAATGTTAAATTCTTAGTTGACCAGGGAATGGATAAAATGACGGCCGCATTCATTTTTGCCCTGACCGGTGTAATTTCTTCGATTTTCCGCATTTTTTGGGGATGGCTTTCAGATCGTATTGGTCGTGAATCTACATATACATTCGGCATGTTTTGTGGAATTATCAGTGTTTGTTCCTTGCTATTACTAGAAGGATTGCAGTCAAGGTACTTGGTTTATACTTTTCTTTTCTTTTTCAGCATGGGCTGGGGAGTCACAGCACCAATATTTATGGCTAAGGCGGCTGATCTCTTCAAGGGTAAGATATTCGGTTTAATTTATGGGTTTGTCGAAGCCGCCATTGGGATCGGAGGTGGTTTCGGGGCTTGGGTGGCAGGGTTCATTTTTGATAAAACCCATAGTTATCAACTAGCATTTTTTCTTGTAATCATCGTATTTATTCTATCCTGCTTCTTTATGTGGCTGCTAGCCCCTCCTAAGGCGCATTTCGGAAAAGTGAGATCGAGGTAATCCAAAATGAATATCGTATCAGGGTTAAACAGGGCTAAACACTATCGATATGTAATTTTTTCGATTATTTCCTCGGCTTATGTTCTGGTTTATTTTCATCGTCTGTGTCCTGCTGTTATTGCTGTCGATATGCAGGAATTTTTTAAGATCAGCGGCAGCGTGCTCGGCCTTCTGAGCTCGGCTTACTTCTATCCTTATGCGGCCATGCAGCTTCCGGCAGGGATCCTGGTCGACTCCTGGGGTCCTCGTAAGACAGTTACTGTCTTCTTTGCTCTGGCAGCCCTGGGTTCGATCATGATGGGATTAGCCCAGAATATGAGCCTTGCTCTCTTAGGTCGGATGCTGGTTGGGGTCGGTGTTTCTACCGTTTTTGTTTCTAACTTCAAACTGCTTGCAGAATGGTTTAGCCCACGCAAATTTAGTATTATGGGTGGAATCTTCATGGCCATGGGCGGAGTCGGGGTCCTCTTCGCGACCGCTCCGCTGGCATTGATGAGCAACATTATAGGCTGGCGCATGACGCTTACGGTTGTTGGCGGGATAAGCCTGGTGATGTCAGCACTGGTCTATGCCTTTGTCTTCAATCGTCCAGCAGACAAGGGTTGGCGCACCATTGTCCCTGTCCAAAAGGGACAAATTGAAAAGAAAATCAGCCTATTGGAAGGGCTTAAAATGGTCCTGACAGAAAAAGACTTCTGGCCGGTAGCCATTTGGTCCTTCTTCACCGTCGGAATATTCTTCGCTTTGGCAGGTCTCTGGGGCGGGCCATATTTGATTCAGGTTTACGGCCTAAGCAAGACATCTGCTGGTGCAATCCTTTCCATGTCCGCTGTGGCCCTTATCATCAGCAGCCCGCTTTTGGGCTTCCTCTCGAGTCGTGTGGGAAGAAAGTCTGTATTCATCGGGTGCAGTTTTCTACTCATAGCTGTCTGTGTCGCCTTCTACGCGTTTACCGATAGGTTGCCACACATCATGCTCTACATACTCTTCTTTTGCCTATGTCTGTCCAGCTCGGCCTGCGCCCCCGTGATTGTGGCTGCTACAAAGGAACTTTTTCCCATCCCTATTGCTGGCACCTCAGTGGCTATCGTGAACCTCTTCCCTTTTTTGGGAGGCCCATTCTTTCAAATTATTCTCGGTGCAATTCTCTCTCGGACAGGCCAGGAGGGGGACGTCTACGCGCTAGCTGGATATCAAAATATGTTCCTTGCCTGTCTGATCGGTGCCTTCATTTCTCTTTTTGTGGCGGTCTTTGTAAAGGAAACACTTTTTCGAGAATAGAAAATATGAGATGGCCGTATGGGTTTCGCAACAAACGCTATAGACAATGCGTAATCAAAACCGTCCTCGATAAACAGCCGGACCTAATCTCGATGCCTCAATTCTCTCTTTCAGCAACAATATTGCTTAGTATGCCGATGTTCGAAATTTCAACCTCCACTTTATCACCAGCTTTAAGAGCCCCCTTGGAACCTCCAGGAGTGCCGGTGGCAATAATGTCACCTGGGTCAAGCGTAATGAGGTCGGAGATAAACTCTATTATTTCGGGAATCTTGAAAACCATCTCTCCGGTGGATGCATCCTGTGCAATCTTGCCATTGACTCGCACAACCAGCCTTAGATCGTGAGGGTCATCGATTTCGTCTTTTAGCACCATGCATGGTCCCATTGGGAGGGACGAATCAAAAGCCTTAACCTGAAACCAGTCAAACTGGTTGATATTCGTCTTTCCGAGATCCCGGGCTGACATATCATTGACAGCCGTATAGCCAGCGATAACCTCGTAAGCCTTTTCCCGACGGACAGATCGGCACCGCTGGCCAATAACAACGCCAAGCTCACCTTCAAACGTAAAGTTTTGACTTTGGGGAACCCGAAAGACCTTATCATCAGGACCTACAACCGGCCGAAAGCCTGGTTTAACAAAAACATAGGGCTTTTCCGGGACCACAAATTTTCCCTCATCGGCATGTGCAACATAGTTCAGTGCCAAACATAGTATCTTCGGTGGCTTAGGGACCGGGGCAAGAAGACGCACTTCATCAGATTTGTAAGATATCACCTCACCTGAAACGCCGACAACTTTCCCGTTCTTTTCGAGTTGGCCTTCTGCCCATTTTGCCACCTCCTTCGCCGCCTTTAAAGAGGGCTCTCCCTGTTCGAGGAAAGCCATCATGTCGTGAGGTAACTCATGAACCTCACTTCTGGTTACCTTTGCATAGGTATTTCCTGCTAATGCCAAATCTACAATATCCTTATCAAACCATATACCCAACCTATCACAGCCAGGAGCGGGTTCAAACCTAATTAGTTTCATATCGCTAACCTCCTATTTCATAAATCAAGAGAAATTGCCTGTGTTGGACATATATAATAACAGGTACGACATCCTTCACAGTAATCTGCATCAATACGAGCAATGTTGTCGAGCATTTGGATCGCACTGTTCGGACACGCCTTAACACATTTTTCACATGCGTTACAGGTAGCCGCATCTGCTGCCGGTATCCACTGGGGAATATCCTTTGCTTCATCATGCTCCAAGAGCCTCAAGCTTCCCTGAAACTCGCCGATGCTATGATAGCCCTTCTGCTCCATCCATTCATAAATCTCTTTTTCAATGCGTTTGGCCACGCCGGCACCCTCAAGGATGACCTGAGCACATATCTCAGACGCATTTGCCCCTGCAATGAGGTAGCCGATGACGTCAGACCCTGATCGTACGCCGCCGGATGGTATGATCGGCACGTCTACAGAAGCAGAATCCAAAAATTGCTCCGAAGAATCTTGAAATATATAGCTGATGGGTTGTTTTGCGTTACGCATCCGAAAGATCAAGCCGTTCATAATCGGAACCGACCAGGGACCACCAATACCAGGTCCTCTCCAGACAGGATCCTTTTCTTTCTCGGTATCAATGGTAATAGACGACCACCGGGTAACAGGGACCACGCCATTTGCCCCTGCCTTTTGCGCTACCACGGCGCTAGCTATCGTATCACAACAATCAACAGGAATTTTTGCAAACACCGGCAGCCCGGTACTTTCTTTTACCGCATTAATAGGCATTTCTAAATATTTCTCAGGGTCCATGGTAATATACCGGCCTGGTTCCGTTGCAGGGCTGGGTGCTGTATGCAACTGAATGGCATCTACTCCGGCCGCCGTCATTGACTCCGCCTCAGCCTTCCACAGTTCCTCTGTAGACATATTACTTCCGCACCAACCAATACTGGCAATTACAACACAATCATATTTTTTTGCTTCTTCCGTTATCTTTCGAACTTCCCCGGTCCATTCCTCCAATGTCGGAATCCGTGAAGCGCCTCCCCAACCAAGTGGCGCCTTTTCGTTGATGCGCTGAGCCGGAGCCGCAGTCGACTGAAGCGAATAAAGACCTTTCCTGATCTTCTTGCGGTCGCCGTAAACATTCCAGAACTCCCTGACAGGAAGAAGATGCTGACCGGGATATTGCATATGGAGGCTTCTGACGACAATGCCTCCAAAACCGCCTTGCATACAATGAATGGCATTTGGAAAGCTTTTTGTATTCGGGCCAGCACCAACGATTAGTGGATTCTTAAACTTCAAACCAGCGAATTCTGTACTCAGGTCAATCATTTCAAATCTCCTTACTCACTTACTGACTGCGGTTAACAAACATTGCCAGCGAATAAACCTGTCCTCATCAGGTTAGACATTTCTATTTTATTATGAGACCTTCTGTCAAGGCTGAAAAATAGGTCCTTTAAAGTGCATTTCTTGCTTGCAGCCCTCCACGAAATTCAGATTCAATATCTGGTTATACAGCGGCAGAGAGATTTGTTTGGGCTGCTCAGCAATAGCAATCTCCCGCTCGGGTGTCGTTTTCTCATCACAGAAGCGCTCACCTCGCATATTGATCAGTATTGCACCTTCAGCGAAGAGCTTATCTTCAGGATGCTGCCAGGTGACCAGCAGCCGTTTGATCATGGCGTTGATGAATATCTGCGGCACCAGGGGCAATAAGCGGGCCATTAACCGGGCTGAGAATCCTGTTGCCGGCAGGAGCTGAGAAAATGGCTTGCGCGGCGGCGGGACGAACCGTATTTCAGGCCCGTAAGTTATGTCCATATTCAGCAGCTTTGCACCAACCCGCTCGGCCAGCAAATGACCCTCGCCGGTTGAATGGGGGTTGATACCTTCACTCTTTGTGAATCGAGACCCTTTATATTTGCCGATTAATTCAGCAGAGTTGGTGTAATCGCCGGCTGCCAGCACGACACCGCATCTGGCGGTAAAAGCAATCGTTTTACCTGCCATGCGGACATGCACGCCTGTGACACGTCCCCCTTCCTGCACCAGATCCGCAACCAATGCGTTGCACGTAATCGTGCTCCCTAACGTAATCAACCGGCTTTGAAGTATTGCGACATAGGCCTTAGCGTTAGGGATAATATTATGCATACGCGGAACGCGATTCGGCGGTTCGATTTGCAGTAAAAGAACCAATCGCGATACCGGTGGTGCCGCCAAGCTGCGGGCGTTTCTCAAAAACAATAACAGAAGCACCGTTTTGGGCTGCACTCACTGCCGTCGCCAAACCACTGCCGCCGTCACCCACAACAATCACATCGAACAATTTTTGCATGATAATCCCATTTCTCAATAAGCCCGTATGCCCGTCATTTGTGAACATGAAGAGCCTATTTTAATAATGAAAGGCAATGCTGCTTGTCAACGCAAAAAACATCGCCTGGCAGGCAGGCTTAATTGTGATGCTTTCATAAACAGATCACTTTTATAGTATTTATTGAAGATAGATTTGGAGAAAAAATGCCGCTCTAGGTGGCCGCAAAATGAATTAATTTTTCATTATACTTGAGAGGTTTCATTGCGTGGTTTAATGATTGCGGTATCGTATATGCCGGAATTTTTTTCTTGACAATTTTAACATCAGATAGGACAAGATGTAAATTTTCGGACGTGGGTCGGTTTGTGATCCACATGCTAGCCGGATTTTGTACACCCAACCATCGGCGCTATTTACTCAAGACACATCGTAAATTCTCAATCTCAGGAGGCTTAAAATGGATCGAAATTATGAAGGTGTTTCTTTAGAGAATGTCCCCTACTATCAAAAAGACCGTTTTTGGGTTTCTCCAATGAACTATTTACCCGAAACTTATGAGATTTCGGATACTCAGAAGAAAATATCCATCCATGATGTAACATTGAGGGATGGAGAACAAACCCCGCACGTCGTTTTCAAACTGGATGAAAGACTTCAAATTGCCAAGGCATTAAGCGATCTGGGAGTCGATAGAATAGAGTTTGGGATGCCGACGGTTTCAAAAGATATCTATGATGCTTTCAAAGAAGTTTTGACAATGAATTTGAGAGCCGAGATTGTGGCCTTCTTACGAGCCCATCCAGATGACTTGAAGGCGGCAATCGAGCTAGGGGCCAAGAGTGCCATCATCGAACACACGGTGAATCCTTATCTGTGCAAACATGTTTATAACGTTGACCATGCTGCTACGGTTAAGCGCATTGTCGATGCATTTAAAATAGCCAAGGAGAATGGCCTAAAGGCCTATTTTATGGGATGGGACGCTTCAAGAGCCGGCCTGGATTATCTCAAAAAGATATACTCGGATATTCTGGATAAGGTTGTCCCGGATGCGCTCATATTTGTAGATACATTTGGCGTCATGACGCCATGGGCCATGCTTCACACCATAAAAACCATTAAAGAATGGTTTCCCGAGCTGGAGGTTGAGGTCCACAATCACAACGGGTTCGGCCTGGGCATGGCGAACGCCATGGC
>JASFPE010000239.1:0-8631 GCA_050116155.1 Desulfobacterales bacterium | reverse complement strand
ACTGATAACACTATCAATCGCCGCGGGTCGGGGTTTTCCCGATTCATGGGGCTTTTTCTCAATTTCAGCAAACGGGTTTATGCAATCACGGGGGATCAATCCTTGCTTCTTTCCCCACTCAAAGAGTCTGCGTCCTTCCTTTCTATAGACGTTAAACGAATTATTGCTGACCTTGTGAGCTCGCTCGAGCAAATACTTTTGAGCCATGTGGACGGTGATATCGTTGCAAGGAATATTACCCCACCGTTTCAGGATCTTTTTGCAGAATCGTTTTTTGCCAGCAAATGTATCATGACCAAGGCAGCTAACTTTCGCGTCGGCCAGGTAATCGTTGCAAAGCGTCAGCAAGTCCAAACTCATTGGTGTGATTAGTGTAGACCTGGCCGTCTGCATTTCTGCAGCCCTGATTCTCAATTCCGCTTCGGCTTGTCTGGCTTCCTTCTTGGTCCGCCAGCGTCGCTCCGTCATGCGGGCTTTTGAAGGTGTCCACTTCTCCCCGTTTATCTGGATTTTCACATAATACCATTTTTTCTGTTTGTAGATTGGCATAGAAAACCTTCTTTAGAATGAGTTTTCTCCTGCCGATGGTCACACCACCAAGGTCCTCCCAGTGGGCATAGACCCATGATTTGGGGATTGACGGTGGCATCAAAGCAGCCACCTCTTTGGGTGTTAGTATACAATCGCCCATCGGCTTTAGTCAATGCAAGCTGTTGAAATTGCTAATTATTTTGCCAGCCAATCATTTTATATATCTTCATCAAAGATGCTTATCGGAAGTCGTTGTTTTTATTATGTTTCAATCATTGTAGGGCTGACCAATTATTACCACGCATCAAATTATAAACTTTACCAAAATCATTTTAATTAAATTTATTAAGACTGCATGGATTACTTTCTAAATTCAGCAGGCGATTCCATTTTGTTGGACTTACTTTACAGGATTCGAAAAGGATTTTATTAAAAATTTGCTATTTTTTTTGGCTGCTTCTCATCCGCTTTCATCCGAACTCTTAAAATCGCCAATGTGTCTTTTTCCATTAGCCTATGATTGAATATTCACATCACAGCGGGTGTCTTGAATTTTGAAATTCCCCTTTGAGTATAACGTTAAAAAAATCGCATGCTACCATTTGGGCTATTTTAGGAATTTAGACTTGATTACCCATTCTCTATGCTCCATTTTAATCGCCACCTTTTTAAATAGGCTGCCTGCTAATCTGCTTTTTAGTTCCAGATCAATTTCATCCAATCCTCGTGGGATGCCTTCAAATCTTGGCCTCGGCACTCCTCGAACTCCAAGTCCAAAAGGTGAAATTGCAAATGATCGTCCGTAGCGAGAATTGACAATACAAAATTCCGCCTGGTGGTCCCAGAGAAACAAATGCCATAGTTCCTGCCTTGGCTCTGGTGCGTACCCGATTGCCCAATTTAGATATGAAAGCTTAACCTCTTGAAGATCGAGCTCGTATAACTTCCAGAAAGTGTCCGTTAATTTCATTTTATTAAGTACCGTAATTTCCATAACCAATTGTAATTATTTTATATATACATTATAGTATTAAAAAATTGCGTTGTCTATAGTTTAACCTATTGAAAATATTATTAATTTCTGTAATTTGCCTTCTATGTAGCAGTAATCAGTGAATTTTGGGCAATTTTTCGTTAAAAAGGACCGATTTTTTGAAGAACTTTGAGAAATGAAATGAACTAAAGGGAAGGAGTTGTTTGAAGTGCATTTGAGATTCGAGTATGCAACCCTCAATTATTTCAATGTTTATGTTGAGGCACGGTATACAAAATAACATATAGATCTAAAATGTTGCGATTCCCTAATGAAATATATTTAATAACATGTCGATTCAAGCGTTGTGGAACCATCTACGAAAAGTTACCCTTTTTATTCGGATTTATGTTCTAAAATATATTATAGCGATTGCTTAAAGGAATTATAAATATTGTAATCCGATACATCGATTGGTATTGTTAATGTGGTATTTTTCTTATGCATGTTAAAATAAATTACACATCTAATTGATATTTATTATAATGCTTGACAGTAACGTCTATTTTATATATTTAACTGAATAACTTCACACGAGAAAGGAATACCAGTGAATCCGATGCTATGTCCCTAAATTTTAAGTGAATCCTATACACCCTACCGGTCATCTGCCCCTCTGCTGATTTTGGTCCTGTAACAGATTAATCATCAATTTCTAAATTTTCTCGTATTTTAAGCTTGCATTACCATTAACCAATCTTCTTGGGATTAACAGGTCATGAATCGATTAAAAAGAATAAAATTTCTAAAGATACCAATATAAAACCTCAAGGGGGTCATTGATCTTCTTGAGGTTTTTTTTCAATTCCATGATATGATCAGTCCCATCTTGAGATGGATTCGAAAAGACACCGATTCTATGATCGAGTTGATTCTCATTTAGAACATAAATTCATTTGACAAAGACAGCCGAGCTGCCCTGAGTGATACCTTATAGGTCGCATCAGTCGTGGTCCGGCTTTTTTATTTATGGACCTGTCTAGATTTAAAAATAGATCAAGAAACATGTAATCTAATTATCAAGTGGAATTCTCTAACCAAAGGAGTCTTAAAATGTGGAAATTATGGAATGCCATACATGCCCAGCTTAATAAATTGGCTCATTTTTTCTGGACCCGGGATCCGATAGCCCAGATGCAGCTTGAATATGATCGGTCAGTAGAGCAATTAAAGGAGGGGCGAAGGGGATTAGAAGAATACCGGGGATTGGTGGAAAGAGTATCCCGTCAGGTAGTCCTATTAGTGAAAAAAGAACAGATGCTAACATCTAAGATCAAGGCATATTTAAAAACAGAGGACAGGCAAACAGCGGGACAGTTGGCTATTCAGCTTCAAGAGACCCAGCAGGAACTCAATGAGAGCCAGGAACAACTCAAGATGCATGAGGCTGCTTATGGAAATAATGTGGAAAAGATCAAACACTCTTCAAAGAGTCTGGCTAAAGTCCAAGAAAAAATAAAAAAATATCAGGCAGAGCTAAAAATGTCGAAAGCTGAAGCTGAGATGGCACGTTTGAGTCAGGCTTTCGATTTCGATTTGACCACTGATTTTGGCCAGATAGAGCAAATTATTCATGACAAGATAGATCTAAACAGAGGGAAAGTGCGAGTAGCAGCCGATTTGTCCGAGAGAGGTTTGGATGAAATCAGAGCTGAAAAGGCCATGGAAGAATCTCTTGCCGAGGATTTACTCACACAATTTGAAGAGGATATGGGCTTAAAAACACCTGAAACTGCTGAAATCAAGACTGAAAAGGAAAAGCTCGGTCCTGAGGAAAATAGTGAACACCATATTCCCAAAGAACCCGTCAAACAAAAGAGCAAATAAATAAGCATTCATTATCCATGGGAGGAAATTATGGCAAGTAAGCCCAAACCCAGTTTCTGGATTGTTGTTTTCATGATCGTTATAGGCCTCATCGGATATTCCCTATATAGGGCAGGAATTTTTGACAAAGATGAAATAAAACCAACTGCTGTAAAACCTCAGTCGAAAACAATTCCGAAAGCAAAAACCCCGAAATACAGCGGTGAAGTTGTTGTCGATATAGCATCCTCCGTTACCAAACAGAGGTGGATGGTAAAAATGGCCGACAAATTCAATGCCATGGGTAAAAAGACCAGCAGAGGCTCTAAAATAATCGTAGATCCAGGGATAAAAGGTGTTCTTTCCGGCGGCTCGATGCTTAAAATTTTAGACGGTAGGCTGAAACCGGTTGTATGGAGTCCGGGTGCTGTATCGTGGGTTGAACAGTTCCGAGAAAATTGGAAGGAGCGCACCAACCAATCGGCGATTTCCCAGGATTGCCAGGCAAGCGTTTATAGCCCGATCGGAATTGCCATGTGGCGCCCCATGGCAGAAGCCCTTGGCTGGCCGGACAAGCCTGTTGGATTCAAGACGATTGTAGAGCTGGCAGCTGATCCGAAAGGCTGGTCACGATACGGGCATCCGGAGTGGGGTAAGCTCCAAATCGGTCATCCCCATCCCCTTTATTCAAGTGCCGGCATGCTGTTTTTGTCGGCGTTCAGCTACGGGATATCAGGAAAAACAGCGGATTTGTCTGCCGCTGATATCTATGAGCCGGATGTAAAAGCTGCTTTTAAAAAACTGGCTCAAAATACCTCCAAGTATGGAATGATCTCTACCGATCTGTTACGAATGATGGCTGAACATGGTCCCAGTTTCCTTCACGCCGTATCGGCATTTGAAGAAGGAACCGTTCGCCTCAATCTTGAACGCGCAAGTGAGTTGAGATTCCCGGTCGCATTTATTTTCCCCGAGGAGGGCACATTTTGGAGCAGTCATCCGTATTGTATTATGGACAACACGGATTGGGTGAACGATGACCAGGTTGAAGCAGCGCAAGTGTTTCTGGACTTTCTGTTGGAAAAACCACAGCAGGAAGCCGCTGCACGCAATCTGCTTAGACCGCTTGATAGCTCGATTCCAATTCTAGCACCACTCGACCTGGAACATGGAACCGACCCCAGAATAACAACGGAAACCGTTCCCCCTTTGGCCATTCCGAGTTCAGAGGTTAGTTCGGCAATTATCGATATGTTTATGATAACGAAACGCAAGGCCACTGTAATGGTACTATTGGACGTTTCAGGCAGCATGCGTGGGGAGAAAATTCGGTCTGCAACCAAAGCGACGGCCGCTTTTTTAAAAAGATTTGACCCAAATGACATCATTGGGGTTACCACGTTTAACAATAAAATGTCGTATTTATCGCCGTTAACCCTTGTTAAGAATGTAAGTGAAACGTTACCGGAAAAAGTCGAAAATTTGATTGCAGGTGGCGGAACAGCGCTTTACGATTCGGTTGATAACTGCCTGAAGACAATGGAAAAGCGAAGACAGAAGAACGAAAAGGCGGGAATCAAACGGTTATACGGAATTGTGCTCCTTTCCGATGGTGAAGATACGGACAGTAGTATAACCGAAAATCAGCTTTTTACGACTCGCTTTCCGGCACAGGCGGAATCCGAAGGCATAAAAATATTCCCGATAGCCTTCGGCGGTTCGGCGAATGAATTAATATTGAAGCGAATGGCTAACAGAACCGGCGGAAGAATGTACTCGGCTGACCCTGGATCAATCGAGAAAATCTATCTAAGAATTTCGGCAGAACAATAGGATTGAATTATCTTTTTATAACCAATTGGTCTATTCGATACCAAAATTTATTTGTAAATATCGGAGATAAAACAAATCGAGTGAAGAGGTGAGGGCTTGTTAAAGTATATTAAAAAGGCATTTTTGTATCACTGGAACCTTTTAGGCGTGGCAACAGGTGCGGCGGTTGCATTTATTTCAGGTTACCCTGATGTGGTCCTGCCGGTGATCGCTGCTCTAGAATTGATATATCTGGTAGGGCTTTCCTCAAATTCTCGCTTTCAGGATGCAGTAATTGCGGCGGAGCGAAAAAAAGAAGAGGCGATCCGATCTTCATCTTCATCGAGCACCAGGCTCAACCAGATTCTTACCGCCCTGAATAATGAAGATCGAAGCCGATACGAAAGACTAAAAGACCTGTGTCTCGAATTACGCCATATTGCTGATCGAATAAAAGGTACGATAAAAACAGAATTAGAGGTAATTTCGGATGTGCAGGTTAATAGTATCAATCGCCTTTTGTGGATGTATTTAAAACTTCTGTACTCCAAGAACGCTTTAGAATCTTACTTCAAAGCGATAAACGTTAATGAGATCAAGGCGCGTATTAAACGCGCTGAGGAAAGACTTGATGCCATGGGGCCGGAGGATAATGATAGTGAAGTTGAGGCTAAACGTCGCGAGTCACTTTTGGACACCCTGAAAACATCTCGAAAACGATTGAAAAACTATCGTATTTCAACAGATAATTATGACTTTATAGGATTGGAATTGGAACGTTTATATTCAAAGATAACAAGCCTTGCAGAGATGGGAATAAATCAACAGGATCCCAATTTGATCACTAACGAAATTTCTGTGGTTTCTTCCTCCATCGAGAAGGCAGAGCGGACGATGGATGAGTTGGATATCATCACAGGATTCTCTTTCCAGGACGAAGAACCACCTGACCTATTGGTGGATCTAAACATGGAGGAAACCCCTCTTGTTGAAAGAAGTATTTCCTGAATCGATACAAAATTTACCGGACTGGGTACAATATATATGGGACGCCCACCTGGGGGGGTCTTCTCAGACATTTATATTGCACGGCAATGTAAACGATATAATCCCCATAAAGAAGAAAACCGAGACTTATTATGCGATGTTGCCCGAGTTTCTTTCAACTCAGGTTTTTGGCGTATGGGACATTGTGCTATATTACGACCAGGTGCGTGGCCCTCGCGCTATAGCCAGCAGTCAATCGAAGCTCAGTAAAATCAATCATAAAATAGAGCGTTTTCTGGGGTCAGCCGAAGAGCTTAAATCCAGACGCGAACCGACCAAGGTTCTGGGTTTGCTGGACAGGTTTTTAGAACGAGTTCTGATGCTTGAAACTGACCGGCCTTCGGTTGCGATTATTTTTGATTACGCCCAATTTCTCATTCCTTCGACTTCGGTATCATACACCTCCCGCGAATTAGCCTCCCATTTAGCTACTTTGCATAACTGGGCGAAAAGCCCTTATTTCAAACAGGTTTCGTTTGCCTTCTGTCTGATATCCGAGCGCCTGAATGATTTAAATTCTTCCCTGATTCAAAACGCGCATACAACCAATATCGAAATACCTTTCCCGGCCCGGGAAGAACGTTTAGCATTCATCGAATGGATGGCGTCTAAACATGCATTTGATAAAATATGTGATTTTAATAAAGCTGAATTGTCGATGCTGACACCCGGGCTAAACCTGATTCAGATACAGGGGCTCATAAATCGAGCGATCCGAACGGGCAAGCGCATTTCCGATAGCGATCTTAAGAGTTACAAGAAACGTATGATCGAGAGCCAATGTGAAGGGCTTGTGGAATTTATCGAGCCCAAGCACACATTGGATTTAGTTGTAAGTCATGAAGCCGCCAAAAAAAGGCTTTATGAGGATGTGGACCTGATCCAAAAAGGCAGATTGGATGCAGTACCAATGGGATATCTGTTTTGCGGACCCGTCGGGACAGGAAAGACTTTCCTGGCTGAGTGTTATGCCGGCACTGTGGGAATCCCCTGCATGAAGCTTTTAAACTTTCGATCTAAGTATGTTGGCGAGACAGAAGGAAACCTGGAGAAGATTTTTAAAGTACTGCGGGTGATGGGGCCTATTGCTGTGGTTATAGATGAAGCGGATGCAATGCTCGGCGACCGCGAGATGGAAGGTGATAGTGGAACGTCGGGAAGGGTGTTTGGCCAGTTCGCAACCCAGATGGGCGATACCTCTTATCGAGGAAAAATAATCTGGTTTCTGCTAACATGCCGCCCAGATCTTCTGCCTATAGACTTAAAGCGACAGGGACGTTGCGAAGTACATATACCCCTAATGATGCCCGACAATCCCGAAGATATCCAAAGTATGTTTTTGGCTATGGCCAGAAAAAACGATATCGCCATCACCTCGGACGATATTCCTAATATTCCAAAAGATTTTAAATTAAGCGGTGCTGACATTGAGGGCATTGTAACTCGCGCCAAAAGGTTTGCTTTATTAGATGGCGCCGAACAGGTCGAACAAGAGCATCTTCAATTAGCAATTGACAAATTCATACCTACTGCTGAGACGGATGAAAAAAAACTTCAACAGTTAGCAGCCGTTCTGGAATGTACGGATACGAACTTTCTACCGGAAGTATTTCAACAGGAAATAATCAATGGAAAAGGACGCGAAGGCTTAATGGCTCAATTCAGACTGTTAAAGCAATCGCTTAAACAGGTTTGAGAAATATAAATCATCCCTCTACTTCTGACTTTCAGTTTAATTAATTAATACCCTGAACACTTTCTACTTTGCAGGCGCCCTTACTGTTTCACTAACACCATTTTATAAGATTGATAATAAACGATAGGATTCTGAGGATTATTGGGATATGTGTTATGAAACTATTTTTTCGGATCATCTTTAAAATATTTCTTATACTTACTATTTTGGTTGGATATGCATCTACTGAGCAGATAAAAGAAACTGATTTGAATAAACTCTTAAATCAAGGTACAGAATTACTTGAAGAGGATCAGTATGATCAGGCCATCTCCTTCTTCAATGAAGCCATAGAACTAAACCCGAGGTGTGCTAAGGCCTACTACAATCGGGGGCTTGCCTATGCTATCAAACGCCAATATGACAGAGCCATTTCTGATTACACCAAGGCTATTGAGATAAACTCGAGATATGCTGAAGCTTACAACAATCGGGGGTTGGCCTATTATTACAAACGCAATTGGGACCAAGCCATTTTTGATTACACCAAGGCCATAGCGCTAAATCCGAAAGATGCTAAGGCTTACGGGACCCGAGGGATTATCTATTATAAAAATCGCCAGTATGACAAAGCCATCTCAGATTTAACCATGGTCATAGAGATACTCCCTAAAAATGCTTGGGCCTACTATAAGCGAGGATTTGCTTATGATGCTAAAGGAAATAA
>JASFPE010000238.1:0-8659 GCA_050116155.1 Desulfobacterales bacterium | reverse complement strand
GATTGAAGGAACATCAACCCGGACTGTTTTTTAGTTCAACAGGCGAAGTGCTTGATTTAAGGAAAAAGGCTCCAACATGGCGTAATATAAAATTAGGGGAAAAGATTGATTATTTTTATTATAAAGGAAGTGATGCGATCCATTCCAGATAAATAGATAAGGTGATTGTGAAAAATCAGAACTGCGAATTCCAGTTTCTAATGCTATTAAGTCGGTGCTAAAAGTGCCATCTCAAAATCGCAGATTACTCCAACTAATCGCAACTGAGCCTAAATTACCGATATCTGCAAAAAATCGGGACTCTCAAAAGTACTGATACTGATAAACGTATCAAAGATTTTGGGGCCTAAAAAATTGTTGTGATATCATATCGTCCATCCGAATTTTCACCCGCTTATTATTTTGCATATTAGGCCGGACGAATATACACTTTTTTCAGCTAATTTTTTTGTTAGACTTCGTGCCTAATGCTAAATTCAGAGAGTTTGTTTTTCTTTTGGATATCCAGACGAAATACGCAATTCTTTAAAATTTCCGATATGCGATTGGATTGAGAGTCATTTCAGAGTTCCGATATTTTCACTAGTGCTTATCGTTCGGTTGATTCTTCACCAGGATCAGGATTTACTTCAATTGTAATATGGCGAAGCTCTTCAATTTCTTCGAGCAGCTTCTTATAAAAGGAGGGTGCATGAGGGTTGGGGGTGTGAATGGATATGATGGCTGCGAAATGCCCCGGGCCAATGCGCCACAGATGTAAGTCAATGATTCGATTATTATCAACTGATTCTATCTTCCGGCGAATCTTATCGCTCAGCGGTGTATTTATATCCATATCCAACAAGATGCTGCCGGTATCACGCGTGAGGCCATAAGACCAGCGCGCAATAACAATAGCGCCGACAATACCCATCAGAGGATCCATCCAGATCCAACCGAAAAATCGACCGGTTGTCAGGGCAACAATCGCTAAAATGGATGTGAGGGTATCGGCGAGCACATGCAGATACGCGGCTTTAATGTTGTAATCGGTATGATGATGATCATGGTCGTGCCCATCATGGCGTTCTTTGAGGATGAAGGCACTGACCAGATTTACGATCAATCCCAAAACAGCTACGGCAATGGCTTCATCAAATTTAATGGCAACCGGGGAAAACAGCCGCTGCACGGACTCATAGGCCATCAGCAATGCAATCAGCGCCAGCAACAGCGCACTGCTGAAGCCAGCCAGCTCTCCGATCTTTCCGGTACCAAAGGAAAAGCGTTTATCGGAAGCATAGCGCCGTGCAAACAAATACCCGGTGGCCGTAATCCCCAGGGCAGCCGCATGGCTGGCCATGTGCCAGCCGTCCGCCAGCAAGGCCATGGAACCAAAAATGAACCCGGCAAAGATTTCCAGAACCATCATGAAGGCGGTGAGACCAATCACCAGCCAGGTTCTTCGCTCATTGGCAGTTTGGTTCGCGCTAGGATAAACGTGATCGTGACGCCAGGTTTTGGAATGGTGAATCTTCAAAGGTTAAAATCCTTCATGTACACAATTGTTACTTTAATGAAATACAAGGAATTTATCGTTTTTCGATAGTTCCACCCCATCTAATCTGCCGGGTTCAAGCTGTCACATGATGCACTACGCAATGTGATTCATTTATATTTGAATATCGAATATCGAACAAGGAATTTCGAATATCGAAGTATGGAATCGCTCCGCTCAGTCTTTTTTGACTTTAGAAAGAATATGGGTGGCACTGCCGAGAAAGATTTCAGCGGCTTCGCCTTCGGTTTCAGAAAGCGTGGGGTGAGGGTGCATGCTCAAGGCCATATCCTCGGCTAAAGCGCCCATTTCAATGGCCAAAACGGCCTCGGAAATCAACCCCTCCGTGTTTCGCCCACTAATGCCGACTCCCAAGATGCGCTGGGTGTCCGGATCGATAATTATTTTCGTCAATCCTTCCGGGGCACCCATGGTGGTGGCGCGGCCCGAAAATTTCCAGGGAAATCGCTGCACATCTATTTTGATGTTATCCTTGAGGGCCTGTTCCTCGGTCACGCCGCACCACGCAATCTGGGGATCGGTATAAACCACCGCCGGAATTGCCCTGACATCAAAGGCCGATGGCTGACCGGCAATAACTTCTGCTGCAACTTTACCTTCCCGGGTAGCCTTATGGGCCAGCATATAGCCTCCAACCACATCGCCCACCGCAAAGATACGCTCATCGGCGGTACGTTGCTGTTCATCCACGATGACAAAGCCTCTTTCGTCAAGCTTGACGCTGGTGTTTTCCAGGCCGAGATCCTGAGAGGCGGGTTGGCGTCCAATGGCCACCAGCACCCGATCAAAGGTTTGCTCGGAGTTGTCGATGTCACCGTCGAAGCTCACATCCACACCGTTTTCGTTTTCATTTAATGTGATGACTTTTGTGTTGAGGCTGATATTTTCAAAAATGGTCTTCAGTCTGCGATGCAGGGGTTGAACCAGATCCTGATCCACTCCCAAAAGCAATCGATCCTCAAGTTCCACCAGGCTCACCCGGCTGCCCAGGGCTGCGTAAACGGTGCCGAGTTCGAGTCCGACATAACCGCCGCCCAGAATCAGCAATGATTCGGGAATATCTGCCAGGGCCAATGCACCCGTAGAGCTCATAATCCGGGAGCCATCTTTAAACTCGGTATTGGGAAACGGCGTAGGATAGGAACCGGTAGCGACAATGGCATGCCGAAATTTGATATGACTGACCTCAGCATCGTGCAAACGCGCGCTATCAGAGCTTTCAAATTCAACGCGACCTTGTATCAGCTGTACACCGCGTCGCTGGGTCAGGCTTTCCAATCCGCCGGCCATTTTATCGATCACGTGACCCTTCCAGGTGCGCAGCGCTTCCAGATCAATTTGAGGCTTGCCGAATGTTATTCCCATGGATTCTGCACGGTCGGTATCATGGATGAGTTCTGAGAGAAAAAGAAAGGTTTTGGATGGAATACAGCCTTTATGAAGACATACACCCCCCGGGCGCAAAGCGGTGTCCACCATGGCGACGTCCATGCCCAGATCGGCGGCACGAAATGCAGCCGCATATCCGCCCGGTCCGCTTCCGATCACCAGTACTTCGGTCTCCTGGCTCAGTTCACCCATCACCATTTCAAAACCCCCAGTTTAGTATTTTGTCATTTGTCCGTCGTCCGTTGTGTGTTGTGTGTTGCTTCTGGTCACTTGCTTCTGCTCAACTGAGTTGATTAAGTTGACTAGGTTGATTAGGTTAATTGGGATCCTTTTAGCTCAATCCACTAAATCAACGTAATTAACCGATCCCTTTCGCATTATGTATTTTGCCCGTACTCTGCGAGCCGTAATCCGTCACTGACACCTGACACCTGAAACCTGAAACCTAATTTTTATATCATAGACATAAGCAGCTCATCCGGGTCTTCGAGAGAATCTATGATAACCCGCAAAAACCTGATCGCATCTGCTCCATCCAGCACCCGATGGTCAATACACAGCACAATCGGCATGATCAACCGCGGGGCGATTTCATGTCCCTCATCGCCCTTTCGCATCACTGCCGGTTGCAGGCGCCCCTGTCCCATTCCCAGAATGGCGACTTCCGGATAGTTGATAATCGGCGAGAAAAATCCGCCCCCCATTGCGCCGGCATTGGAAATCGTAAACGTACCGCCCTGCAGTTCGTCCAGTTTGGTTTTGCGTTCACGAGTTCGCTGCGCCAGCTCGTTGAGCTCGATGGACAGTTCCTTGATGCTTTTACGGTCGACATCTCTGACAACCGGCACGATAAGGCCGTTGTCCGTGTTCACCGCCACACCGATATGATAATATTGCTTGATGATGATTTCACTGCTTTTCGTATCCAGGGTGCCATTAAAATTTGGATATGTTTTCAAAGCGGTTGCCACGGCCTTCAGGGCAAACACCGTCAGCGTCAGTTTTCCACCGATGGCTTCAATTTCAGCTTTGTGCTTTTGGCGAAATGCTTCCAGACGTGTAATATCTATCGTATCCTGGCTGGTGACATGGGGAATTTGAGACCAGGCCAATGACATCTGTTTGGCGGTCGCCCTGCGGATGGAACGAAATGGTACACGCTCCACCGGACCCCACCGGGTAAAATCGGGCAGGGCAGGAATCGAAATCGCAGAAGGATGTACATCCGCAGAAACGGCCGCCCGAGTGGGCGGTTCTTCTGTTGCCGCTATTTCTGCTTGGTATTGTTTGGCAAAGGCGCGAACATCTTCAGCCGTTACCAGACCTGCCGGACCCGTCGGCGGAACCTGATGCAGATTTACTCCCAGCTCGCGTGCCACCCGTCGGGTGGCAGGGGATGCGGGTACCGGACCCGCTTTGCGTGGCGATACCTCTACAACGGTTGCTTCCACCGGATTCGGCGCTGGGGCTATCTCCTTGGGATTTTCGGCGGTTTCCTCCACTGCCGCTTCCGCGCCGTTGGAAAATGTCATCATGACATCGCCCACCTTGACCACATCGCCGGGCTTGACAAAGATTTCATTCACAGTACCGGTATATGGAGACGGAATTTCCACGGCAGCCTTATCGGTCTCGACTTCCAGGATGATATCTCCCTCGCTTATTTCCTGGCCAATCGTAACGAGAACAGCAAGTACTTCGCCTTCATGAATTCCTTCTCCTAAATCCGGCAATTTAAAAGATTTGGACATTTTTTCTTCCTGTGATGAAGTAATTTTCCCTGAAGATTACCTCAGAGTCTTTATGAGCCTGTTTTTTTTGGTGTCAGGTGTCGGGTGTCAGATTGCAGATTGCGGATTGCAGATTTAAAAACCCTGAACCTGTGATCCCTGAACTCTGAATCTTTAATCCTTTACCCCATGCCCTTTTCCCCAAGCCCCATGCCCGTGGTTTATTGACACCTGACACCTGACACCTGAAACCTCACTAGGCCGCTAACACCTTTCTGGCTGAACGCGCGATGCGCTGGGCACTTGGCAAATAAGCCTTTTCACGGCTGAATAAAGGAATAATAATATCATATCCGGTGACCCTTTCGATGGGAGCTTCCAGATAGTAAAAAGCCTTTTCCATCACACGCGAAACAATCTCAGCACCTGCCCCGAAGCTGCGAGGGGCTTCATGGACCACCACGGCCCGTCCGGTTTTTTTGATGGATTCGACAAAAACTCTTTCATTCAACGGCGAGATAGTCAGCAGATCAATCACTTCTGCTTCGACACCATCTTTTTCTTTCAGCTCGAAGGCTGCTTCCAAGGTTGGGCGCATCATGGCCCCATACGAGATCATGGTCAAATTATGGCCTTCCCGCACCAGCTGCGGCTCGCCGATGACTATGGTCTCTTCTTCTTCAGGAACCTCTTCCCGAAAGGCGCGATATAGCGCTTTTGATTCATAAAATATCACCGGATCCGGATCGCGAATGGCACTAACCAGCAGTGCACGGGCATTACGCGGGCCGGATGGGATAACCATCTTTAGCCCGGGGGTATGCGCCCAGTAAACTTCGCGACTTTCGGAATGATGTTCAAGCGCCCTAACACCGCCACCATAAGGTGTGCGCAGAACCATAGGGACATGATATCGGCCCTGGGATCGCCAGCGAAGGCGGGCGGCATGGTTTTCGATTTGATGGAAGTTTTGATAGGCAAATCCTGAAAACTGGATTTCGCAAACCGGCTTAAGGCCATAGGCGGCCATACCAATTGACATGCCGACGATGCCGGATTCAGCCAAAGGGGTGTCCAGCACCCGCTGGTCTCCGAATTGATGGGTCAAACCGTCGGTTACCCGAAATACACCGCCATCTATACCAACATCCTCACCCAGAACAATGATGCTGTCATCTTTTTGCATTTCCTGTCGCAAGGCCAAGTTAAGTGCCTGAACCATCGTCATCTTAGCCATTATCCGTCTCCTTATTCGACTCTGCCAGTTCCCGTTCAAATTCCTCTCTTTGGTCTTTTAAATATGGCGGTAATTCGGCATAGGCATGCTCGAACATGTCCGCAGGATTTCCCAGCGTTTTCATTTGCGTTTCGGCACGATCGACTGCCTCCTGTATCTCTTGTTTAATATCAGCTTCAGATTGTGCAATCTTGTCTTCTGTCAGCAAACCCTTGTCGACAAGATAGTTCTGGAAACGGGGTAAGGGATCTCTTTTTTTCCATTGCTCGACTTCTTTGTCAGTGCGATACCGTTTGGGATCGTCTGCTGTGGTGTGCATCATCAACCGATAGGTCACACATTCGATAAAAGTGGGACCACCACCGCTGCGAGCGCGCTCTACGGCTTCTTTGGCAGCCGAATAAACTGCTAATATATCGTTGCCATCCACCTGTATACCCGGCATACCATAAGCGATTGCCTTTTGTGCCAGCGTTTTTGTGCGGGTTTGCTTCGAGAGCGGAATCGAGATGGCCCAGTGATTGTTCTGGCATACAAAAATGGCCGGTGCCTGAAATACGGCGGCAAAATTAAGGCCTTCGTGGAAATCACCCTCGGAAGTCGCCCCGTCTCCAAAAAATGCCATGGCAACCTCATCTTTTTGGCGATATTTGGCTGCCCAGCCCAGGCCGACGGCGTGCAGGACCTGGGACCCTACCGGTACAGAGATCGGCAGGTCATAGATATCCTCCGGGATATCTATGCCTTCATTGAAGCCATTATTATAAATGATGACGCTTTCAAGGGATCTGCCTCGCCAAATTTCAGCGGCTGTTTCCCGGAAAGCCGGCACCATCCAGTCTGTCGGCCGCAGGGCAGCAGCCGCGCCCAGATGAGCAGCCTCCTGACCGGATATGGGTGGAAACGTCCCGATTCGCCCCTGCCGTTGAAGACTCAGCAGCCGTTCATCAAATCTCCGTGATAGAAGCATTGTCCGATGAAGCTTAAGGAGAAAATCATCGGGAATATCGGGTTCGAGCTTTTTATCCAGTTCACTCTTTTCGTCTAAAATAGAGAGATATTCTATTTTGTCAGCAATATTTATTTTTTCCCTCGGCATTGCACAGCTCCTCTGCCGGAAGATTGTTTATCGAACTAATAAATTAATATGTGGACAGTTTCTTCTCAGTCAAGGGTTTAGCTATTTAACTGATTAAAAACATTACCATTATTAACAATTCACTAAAAATAATCGAAGAAAAGCAGCCATGTGATCGCAGGAAAGATTAACCTTCTGTCGAAAACATGTTTATCTCCTTACAGCAAAACGAAATCATTCTGACCTATGGACAATAAAAAGGTAATTTCAAGTTTGCCAGAAATTCCTGGTAGTCTCGATCCTGGAGTACTGGAGTGTTGGAGTATTAAAAAAGCTCTGTGGAAATCTAATAGGGATTCGAATTTGAAAGGTTCAGACGGGTAAGTATGAAAACAATGCATCCATGTGGTTCAAAACCAAGAAAGGTCTTACACCTCTGCTCAGGATTTTTTTGAAGCGAAATTCGCGGTGATCGAAATTATTCAACGATCTCAAGAACTGTGCGCTTATTTTGCTTGGCTGACGCGGCACCCAAAATAGTCCTGATGGCTTTTGCGGTTCTGCCCTGCTTACCGATGATTTTCCCTAAATCTTCTTTGGCTACTTTTAGTTCTAGCACCGTCGCCTGGCTTCCCTCTAATGCAGTGACCGTAACTTCTTCCGGATTGTCCACCAACGCCTCGGCAATACGATGAATCAGATCTTTCATTGCTCTATCTCCTTTGTTGCCTATACAGAATCGCGATTAAATTAAACTTCCGCACCTCAAAATGTTCAAAAAACGCAGGAAGACTGCAACAAAATATGAGAATTCTTGAGCCGACAATTCTTCAATTGTCGAGGTTTTCTATCCAGTAAAAAGGAAGCCAGTTTATATTTTAATACTACGATATCTTTGTGGTGTAAATAGTTAATTAAAATGATCCTGTAATTAAATTGAGGAAAAATCGTCTATATTAAAGGAGTGAACCATGGACTTTTCTATACCAAATGAATTGACTGAAGATCTTGAACAATTTAAGGAGTTTATAAAAGCTCATATCAAGCCGCAGCTCACCGCTTGGAATCAGAAAAAAGAAATGCCACGGCAGCTATTTCGCGCTTTGGGTGAAGGAACTCAGGATGTACAGAAATTGGTAATTTTCAGGGAGCTGGTGAAGAAATCCCGGTAGGCCATCTTAGCGTCGCCAGTGACCTAGTTATTGGTTAATAAATGGCAACTTTTTCCATTTTGAGCCGCAGAACCGCAGAATGAGGAACCGCAAAATATCGAAGTAAAAAATTCTTTCTTATTCTTTTAATAACTTCTGCGGTTCAAAATTCTTGTTCACAGATCACGTCTTTAGCGTGATTCGATATTCAAAATTGCATATTCAAAACAGAATAAGATTATTAACCTCAAAAGCATAGAACTACGATCCGATTATGTGTAAATAAAGCCCAAGTAGTTCATGTTTTTGCGAATTGCTACGGTGTTAAAACTATTTTGCCCAGCTGCCTGCCTTCTTCCATCATCCGATAGGCTTTCTTTCCCTCACGCAACGGCATGACCCGATCGATAACCGGTTTAATCTTACCGGCCCGCAGATGAGCACGATGAATGAGCATGCGCCAGGCCGTAAGCCCGACCAACAATGGTGCCGCTGCTTCTGGAAAATCCATCCGAT
>JASFPE010000237.1:0-8669 GCA_050116155.1 Desulfobacterales bacterium | reverse complement strand
CCACTGCTCAGCGCTAACTGTAATGCCTTGACGGTAATGAAGTCTTTTTTGCCCATGTCTCTGGCTTTTTCAGGAGTGGTGACAATCGCACACGCCGCTCCGTCACTAACCCCGCAGCAATCAAATAATCCCAGAGGATGGGCAATAATCGGGGCGGCCATTATCTGCTCTTCGGTAACGGCCTTGCGCAGATGTGCTTTCGGATTCAAGGCCCCATTGGCATGGCTTTTGGCCGATACATGTGCCATCGCCCGTTTCAGATCCTGATCCGGAATTCTATACTTGGCGGCATAGGCACTGGCAAGCTGCGCAAAAGAGCCCGGGGCAGTAATGTTCGGAAACCACTGCCAGACCAGACTGCCGGCATCCGATCCCACAAAACTGGGAAGGCCGCCGTAGCCGGTATCTTTAAGTTTCTCAACCCCCAGCGCCAGGGCTATATCGTAAGCTCCGGAAGCAACGGCATAAACCGCACCGCGAAATGCTTCGGTACCGGTGGCACAAAAATTTTCGACCCGTGTTACCGGAATATTGGGCAGGCGCAAAGTAATCGATAATGGCAATGCACTTCGGCCAACATTGATGCTATCCAAGCAGGTCCCCAGCCATGCCGCGTCAATTTCATTTTTATCAATAGCGGCTTCATCGAGGCATTCTTTAAATGCCTCGACCATTAATTCCTCTGCCCCCATATCCCAGCGCTCTCCAAAACGGGTACAACCCATACCAATGATTGCGACTTTATCTTTTATACCTGTAGCCATTATTTTTCCCTCCGGAAAAAATAGTTAAATGGTTAATTGGTTGATTAGTTGAATGGTAAAAAGGAATACTTCGTTTTAACCTGAGCCTGAATACGTCATCCCTCAATAGATATTATTATACTTCTTGACGACACCTAAAATCACAAATTAAAAGCACCAAATTACAAATAAATCTCAAATCCCAATATCGAATGACCCAAACTTTGGAATTTTGAATTTCGGTCATTGTGATTTGTTTGGGATTTGGGATTTGGGATTTAAAATTATCAATACTCCATGAAATAATATTTTACCCTTAACTGATCTTAAAAAGCTTTTCTAATAGTTGACTTTTCATGACATCTCCTCCGATTTTCAGCTTGCCGGAGGTAAATGCCTGCATGGGATTAAGTTTGCCACCCATCATGGCCAGAAAATCTGCAGCTTCCATGTTTATGGTACAGACCGGGTTTTCGTGGGTACCCGAATCAATATCACAGGCACCGTCTTTAATAACACAGTACCAGTGACCGCCGCCCTTTCCGGAAATGTTAAACTGAAACACCACATCCACTCCGGCGGCGGCATCGGCATTAAAGCTGTCTGCCATCCCATCGAATATCGCCTGGACACTTCCTTCTGCTTCTGGGGCAGCTTCTTCTTCAGCCGCTGTTTTATCCGGTGCTGAGATCAGGGCAAAAATAGCCGTATTGGCATCCTCTAATTCCTTGGCACCGTCCAGCGAGTTGATGTTCTCCCAGTTTTCATGAATCTGCTCCGGGGTAGGTGGATTGTCCGGATCTCCCAGCTGTACCGCCCGTCCGGTAATCACGGCTGCGCGATTGAAATATCCCATGCCCACATTGAAAACAGCACCGCTTTCCTGACAATCGTTGCTGCAAAGATACATCACCATGGGTGCGACAAATTCAGGTTTTGATTTTTCCAAAAGTTCCGGTGGCATCACATCTTCGGTCAATCTGGAGGCGGCAAGGGGCGCTATGGTGTTCACTTTGATGTTGTATTTCTGGCCCTCTAGCTTCAGGGTGTTCATTAAACCGACCAGCGCCATTTTTGCGGCTGAATAATTTGTTTGGCCGAAATTGCCGTATAAACCTGCTGCGGACGTCGTCATCAGAATCCGTCCATATCCGTTTTCCTTCATAACCGCCATGGCCGGGCGTGTAACATGGTAAGCACCGTTGAGGTGAACATCCATGACTGCCTGCCAATTTTCCGGCTCCATCTTTAAAAAGCTCTTGTCCCGCAAAATGCCGGCATTGTTAATCAGGATATCAACGCGCCCAAATGCATCCAGGGCGGTCTTTACGATGTTTTCGCCTCCCTCGGCGGTAGCGACAGAGTCGTAGTTGGCCACCCCTTCACCACCGAATGCCTTGATTTCCGCGACAACCTCATCAGCCGGCGCAGCGGAGCCTTTACCGGTGCCATCCCGGGCACCCCCCAGGTCATTGACCACCACCTTGGCACCGCGTTTGGCCAGCTCCAGGGCATATACTCTGCCGAGGCCAGCTCCGCCTCCGGTTACAATGGCGACCTTCTCATCAAAGCGGATTTTGTCCATTTCTGCCATCGCACCGGGTACCGGAACGGCCTTCCAGAAATAATTGACAAAACCCCGTTCCCGGTCGACACCTTTGCGCTTGAATTCCATTTTTACCGGGAGCCCCACTTTGATATCATCCAACTCACAGTCGGTAAAATCCGCCATAAGTCGTCCGCCGCCTTCAAATTGAACCATTCCATAAATCGCCGGAGGATCGACGGATACCGCCAGCATATCGCCCGTAAATGTTTTCACTTTGGCCGGCATGTCGGCGAATTCATAATCATCCTGACTGTAAAAAGCACCGCAGTTGGGATTGACGCAAATATCTGCCTTGGGAAATTGCGGGGTGCCGCATTCCCGGCACTTTCCGCCGACCAGCCCTAAAATCATTTTATTTTTGCGCCACAACACGGTGGTGGCCGTCTGACTGGGCGCTTCGGCCCGGATTCCCATTTCGGTTTGAATCAAATCCCTGAATTTCAGCCATTTATGATAATTATCGACGGTCTTTTTATTTTCAAGCGATCCTTGCACTCCATTGCGCTTGGGCAGTTTGGTAATGTTATCGGTTACCGTAAAATACAGCGCATTGGCTCCCTGGCCAAAGCCGCACATTAAAATGCGATCACCCGGCCGAGCCTGCTCCAGAGCCGAAATAAACATCATAAATGCATGGGCGGCACCTGTTTCGCCGCAGACCTCATGCATATTGTCCACCAGCTTTTCGGGAGTAGCGCCGAGTCGTTTGGCGATTTTGCGATGATCGCCTTTAAAAAAGCAGGGATAGACAAACTTATCCACATCTTCCATGGTAATCCCCAGCTGATCAAACAATCCATTGACCGCCTGAGGGATGATGACACCATAGCCCGCATCCCTGGCCCAGCGCTCTTCCCACATATAATCATATTTTTTATCCGCACCGCGATAATGATCCACGAAATCCATGGAAAGAGAATACGATCCCTGGTATTCTGCAATGACATCCGAATCCCCAACCATCAGGGAAGCCGCCCCATCACCAAACCACATTTCATAAAAATAGGCGGTTTTGGTTTCCCGTCGATCGCTGGCCGTCACCAAAATGTTCTTGCGTTCACCGCTTTTTACGGATTCAAAGGCTGCTATCAATGCGGTGGTCCCTGCCTTTTGAGATGAACTGTGATCTGCAGCGATCAGCTTATCGCTCAGGTTGAGGGCTGCAGCCACGACCCCGGCGTTTTGCCGATCGGCAAACGGCAGTGTGGTGGAGGCCAGATAGAGAGCATCCAGCTTTTGCTTGTCCAGGCCCCCCAAACAATCGCGAGATGCCGCCACTGCCATCGTGATGGTGTCCTCATCCCAGTTGCACATAGAGCGCTCTCCCTGGGCCACCATCATAATAGCCGGTGCAAACCAGCCCATGGCATTGAAGATGGACATGCGGTCCAATCGTAACCGCGGAATATATGCGCCGTACGAAGTAATTCCGATCATCTTTAATCTCCTTCAAAGTCGAGGCCCGAGGTCATCGGTCATAGGTTTCGGATTAATATCATTAACCTATTACCTATCAGCTCTGACCTCTGACCTGTTGCTTGTTACATTTTAAACAGCTTCTCGATAAGTTGCGACTTGATGATATCTCCTTCAATCTTAAGCTTGCCGGAGGTGTAAGCCTGCATGGCAGGAAGCTTTCGATTCATTAAATCCAGAAAGTCTTGCGAGCTCATCTTCAAGGTACATGTCGCCTGATCATGGGTTCCGGCTTCCACCTGGCAGGTTCCATCTTTAATAACACAGCACCAATCACCGCCTCCGTCCCCGGAAATACTGTATTGAAAGACGACATCCACGCCGGCTGCAGCATCGGCAACGAATGCCTTCGGCATGGCGTCAAACACGTCCGCAACCGAGGTGAATCCAGCCGCTGCTTCGGTTGCCGTCTGCGCCGGCTTCGACAGGGCCCCCAGTGCGTCACCAATTATTTCATTGGCATTCTGATAGGTTTTGGCCCCTTTCAGATCGACGACCTTTTTCCATTGGGCAACCAACTGTTCCGGAGACGGAATTTCGCCACCGTCCCCCACCACGGTTCCGGGTCCGGTGACCACGGCGGCCCGGTTATAGCACCCTAATCCGGCATTATAAATATTTCCGCTCACCGGACACTGCTCTGAAACCAGATACATCGCCATGGGAGCCACCAACTCAGGCTTGAGTTTATCCCGAAACTCCGGCGGCAATATATCCTCCGTCAACCGGGAAGCGGCCACCGGTGCAATGGTATTTACCTTGATATTGTATTT
The DNA here is from genome assembly GCA_050116155.1 of Desulfobacterales bacterium. Lineage (GTDB taxonomy): Bacteria > Desulfobacterota > Desulfobacteria > Desulfobacterales > JAHEIW01. The sequence goes on along the minus strand of JASFPE010000237.1, from coordinate 4,068 downwards.
TTGTCCTTCCAAATTAAGCGTGTTCATCAAGCCAACCAAGCCCATCTTGGCGGCGGTGTAATTTGTTTGACCAAAATTTCCATAGAGACCGGCAGCCGAGGTCGTCATCAAAATCCGGCCATAGCTCTTTTCTTTCATCACGGCCATGGCCGGGCGTGTAACAAAATACGCACCGTTTAAGTGTACATCTAAAACTGCCTGCCAGTTTTCAGGCTCCAGCTTTATAAAGGTTTTGTCGCGCAGGATCCCGGCATTGTTAATTAAAATGTCCACCGTGCCGAAGGCATCGAGGGCAGCTTTGACGATACTTTCACCACCTTCAGGTGTTGCGACATTGTCGTAATTGGCAACAGCCTCCCCGCCCAGGGCTTGAATCTCCTCGACGACTTTGTCGGCGGGTCCTTTTGAACCCTTGCCCGAACCATCCCGGGCACCACCCAGATCATTGACCACCACTCTGGCACCACGCCGGGCAAGCTCCAGGGCATACACCCGTCCCAGCCCCGCACCGGCACCGGTGACAATGGCGACACGATCGTCAAATCGAATTTCTTCTTTGGGCGTCTCTCCATATTCAAAAATACCGTTATCAATCACGGCCTCCTGGTTCTGGGTGTTGATAACCCGCCACAGCGCCTGGCCTTCATCGATTTTCCAGATCAGGGTTTTGATTCCCACCCCGGGATACAACGGTTTGGTAAACCGGCACGCCATTCGACGAGCCTTCTCCGGTTCTCCCGGAACCAGCTTTTCAATCAAGGCCCTGCAGGCAAATCCATGCGTACAGAGGCCATGCATGATGGGTTTCTCGAAACCAGCCATCTCGGCAAATTCTTTATCCACATGCAGTTGAAAAACATCTCCGGAGAGTCTGAAAATCAGCGGTTGATCTTCTAACGGCTGGGCTTCGACGATAAAATCCGGATCTCTGTCTGGAAATTTTACTTCTTTTTTGGGTGCGTCTTCTCCGCCAAATCCGCCATCAAGACGTGAAAAAATGGTGCCAATGCTGGTAAAAAGCTTCTGACCATTTGAATGAAAGGTCTCACTTTTACCAATGACCAAGGCGCCTTTTTTCTTACCCTTATCGTAATAATTGGCAATGCTGCCTTCGGTAATGAATTCCCCATCGGGCGGAATCGGTTGGTGAAAAATCAACTCCTGCTCACCATGCAGGATACCGGCCAGATTGATGTTGCTGGCCGAAATCATCTGGGGCATGAAATCATAGAGCGTGGTGATCCCGAAGCTGGGTATGACCTTCAAATCTTTCTCATAGCAGTAATCCAGATCGGAAAACCCGGCCCCCACACCAAGAGCATACAATACCGCATCTTTCCAGGAATATTGCCTGCGGACGGGACCAATCTTTTCTCCGACCGCATCCAGGTTCAGTGCCATATCGTCTAACCTCCCCTCATCTTTTATATCTTTAATGGTTATTTTCGTGTAATTTGTGGCAAGAAAATTAAATGTGGATATTCTCACCATCTTGTAAAATTGAATATTGTAGATTGAAGATTGAATATTTAAGGTACCGCCCCTGGCGGATCATTTCTAAATATAACGACCATAGAAACGACGGAGCGCAGCAACATCCACAAATCTTCAATATTAAATATTCAATTTTTCCTTCTCTTTCTCCGACGTAAACGCCGGAACGAGGATAAACTTCAAGGTTTCTTTGATAACCTTCATGTAATTTTCATGGCTGATTTCCATCATCGGCCGGAAAAAGCTTTCACCCGAAATAAAATTCAACACCGTATTCCACACCGCCAGAATTCTGGCTTTGGCCTGAATGGAAACCTTTTGCTTATTTTGAGCCAGATCCATGGCAACGGCCATGTTGGCGATATATTCAGACATTTTGCTGTCGAGGGTAACCCCGTGACGGGTTTTATTAAAATAGCCAAAAAGGAAAAGATTGGAAACCTCCGGATGGGCAAATAAGTAATCGCACATCATGTCAAGGGCAATTTCAAGACGGGTGGTCAGGGATTGGCCGCTAACTCTACGCTCGATGTCATTGAGTTGATCCTGGATTTCTTCACCGACCTCCATAACCACCGCTTCATACAGATCTTGCTTTTCCCCCCAATGATAATACATGGTGGAAATATCAATTCCCACATCTTTGGCGATCATGCGGGTGGTGGTATCATTGTAACCGTATTCGCCGAAAATCTTGCGAGCAGAGGCGAGGATTCTGGCTTTCATGGAGCCGGGATCTTGTCGGGCCTTTTCAAGGCGGGAAGGCATTTAGTAAGCTCCTTTTACTATAACAAATTTCTCCATCATATGTTTCCATCAATTGATGGAAAATCGTACAAATATGCACACCAATTGTCAAGTGATAAAATGATGATCTGAATTTTGCACGGGTCGAAGGCATGGTTGTGAAATATGGGGAAAAGGCTTAATCGGGGTTATTCTGGTTTTGTTTTTCGTTCTGGGTCTGTTCCAATAGTTTTCTCAGGGTAATATTTACTGAATTGACGGACAATTTAATTTCATTTAACTGGCTGATAATATTATCTTTTTCATCAGTGTCCGGTGAGGACGGACGGGAGAGGGAACCGATTTTTTTGGAAATGTCATCCAGCCGTATCCCCAGGGTAACCATAAAATACAGCAATAATAGAAGCGCAAAATTCTCCCAGCGCCAATATAAAAATTGCCATCCAAAAATGACAATGATGATAAAGATGACGCTGGTAAAAAGATAGGGATGGTCGTTTAGCCACTTTTTCATTTTTTACCACGTTCTTCGTCCCGCAGCACCCGGCGAAGCACTTTGCCCACATTGGATACCGGTAACGTGTCGCGGAATTCGATAATTTTGGGTCGCTTGTATCCAGCCATATTTTCTTTACAGAATTCGGCAATTTCCTCCTCGGTAGCCTTTTCTCCGGGTTTAAGCTGGATAAACGCTTTGACGGTTTCACCGCTTTTCGTATCCGGCACCCCGACCACAGCGGCAATTGCCACTTTGGGGTGTTGAAAAAGAATGTCTTCCACATCGCGCGGATAAACGTTGAAGCCACCGACCAGAATCATATCTTTTTTACGGTCGGTGACCAGAATATAACCGTCTTCATCCACATGACCGATATCGCCGGTCAAAAAATACCGTTGGCCATTTATTTCACGAAATACTTTTTCGTTTTCTTCCGGCTTGTTCCAGTAGCCCTGCATTACTTGAGGGCCACAGATGGCGATTTCACCGTCTTCACCCCGGGCCAACTCTGTGGTACCGGTTTCGATATCCAGGATTTTAATATCCGTACCGGGTATCGGAAAACCGATGGTGCCGATTTTACGTTTCTTGGCGTTCGTCGGGTTGGAAGTTGCCACCGGTGCGGTTTCACTCAAGCCGTAACCTTCGAAAATGACAGCACCGGTTTTATCTTCAAACTGCTTGCACACCTCCGGCGGCAGCGGCGCGCCACCCGAAAAACACCCCATCAAGGAAGTCAGATCGAATTGATCCAGAAGCGGATGATTGGTAAAGGCCACAAATATGGTTGGAACAGCAGGCATTATGGTTGGCTTATATTTCTGAACCGCTTTGAGCACGTCGGTAAACGGCGGATCGCCAGCCCGAGGATCGGGGATGCAGAGCAGACTGGCACCTATTCCGCAAGACGACATCATCGCAACCGTCAGACCGAAACTGTGATACCAGGGCAATACCCCGAGATAGGTGTGGTAACCACCCTTTCTCAGCCTTTCCGGCTGCCCCCCGGGTTCATGGACCAGCCGGCCCCATTCTTCCATGGCTGCCAGATTGTAAGCAAAATTCGAATGGGTCAGCGCAGCGCCTTTTGGCACTCCGGTCGTTCCGCCGGTGTAGATAATCAACGCCAGATCTTTGGTGGGATTGATATCCAGTTCCGGTGGTTCCGGTTTGGCGGAAGCCACCACATCATCGAAGAAAAGATGACCGGGCTCGTATGTTTCGGCTTTCGGAATTTTGCCCAAAAGCCCGCCAAAAATCGCTTTGATTTTCGGCAGGTAGGATTTAACGCCACATACGACAACGGTTTCCACCCCCGTATCTTTAAC
>JASFPE010000236.1:0-8708 GCA_050116155.1 Desulfobacterales bacterium | reverse complement strand
TCTCACCTTGAGAAATGGGGTTTTTCATTTAGAAGCCATTTCAAAAATAGGATTTTGGTTCAAGATTATGGAGAAAAATACCATGAGAAATCTGCCGGTTAAACTGTGTATAAGAAAAACGCTGACACTGGTTTTTGTCATCGGCCTCAATGTCACAGGCACTGTACATGCTGGTGAAAAAGAGCACTTAGAGTTGGCGTTTAAACTGGTTGAGCAAACACATACACCCACAATGTTCGTCGAGCTTGCCGAAGTTTTTATGGAACCCTATTTTGAACGATATGAACCGGCTCCGGATGACCAGACTGTGATCAATCCTCTAAGAGAAGTATTCAAAGAAGAAGTTAGCCTGGGAGAAGAAGAATTAAAATGGATGCTAGCCGGAATTTATGCCAAATACTTTACTGAAAGTGAACTCAGAGAAATTGTCAATTTCTTTTCATTGCCCGCCGGTCATGCCTGGTTGGAGAAAAGACTCGTTATCCAAACCGATTTTGAACAGATTGGACTTGAATGGGGAAAGTTCCTGACTCAGCGGGTAATAAAGAAATTTGAAGCCAGAAAGAATCAGTAGTGAATCCTGGTCCAGAAGGTCAGGTTTTGATTCTACCCCCGAGGGGTGGTGTTTGCTGTAAGTACCAAATGGAAGAATGGAATGGTGGAAAAATGGAATAATGGGTTTCAAAAGCAGATGATTTTCTAATTTTATTTCTGATCAGAGCCTTATTTAAAATTAAATCTCATTTTGCCGAACCCAACATTCCAGCATTCCATTATTCCAGTACCTAATCCCATTCGATTATGGCGGAGCCTGTTTTCTCTGACCTAGCCCCGAAGACCAGGTTTTAAATAGTAAAATAAAAATTCTAATCTTTGCCCAGATACTGTCCCTCATAGTCCAAGCTGCTAAACGGCTCCTCATCAGAACATCGCCGGGCATCAATAACCTCCCCGATAAAAAGGGCATGATTTCCGGGCCTGTAACTTTTCCTGACCCTGCATTCCACATAGGCCACACATTGGTTCAAGATCGGGCAGCCGCTTTTGCCTCTTATCCATTGGATGCCATCAAACTTCGCCGCTGGATCGGGCCCCTTAAATCGGGACAGATACTCCCTTTGACTTTTAGCCGGAATATGCAGCGCAAAACATCGGCTTTTTTCAATGAGCTGATGAGAATACCGGCTGGGATGTATTGCGGCCATCATCAATGGCGGATCAAAAGAAACCTGGGAAACCCAGCTGGCAATCATTGCGTTGATCTGATCTTCGTAAAAGGTCGTGAGAACATATATACCATAAGTCATTTTACCAAATGCCTGTATCCACGTCTTATCCATCTTTCACCTTCCCTTTCATTCACCGGACGTCATATGCATGCATTGGCATAAAAACACAGATTGTTCATCAAAACAATCTTTGCCGTTCAAATTCTTCAAAAAACTGATATTTTTACAAAATTATGATAATATGGATAGTACGGAAGCAACCATCAAAGTTGATATGACACGTCCTTCAAAAACAAAAAAAGGGAATCCAGTAATCCCGAAACCGGCTGCAACCGTTATCCTGGTACGACAACATTTGGACGAATTACAGGTTTATCTGCTCAAAAGAAGCGCAAAAAGCGGCTTTATGGCAGGAAATTATGTTTTCCCAGGCGGAACGGTCGATGCTGAAGATCAAGACTTTCCACTCTGGAAAAATTGGGTTGATCTGGATACAAATGGCATTGTCAAACGGCTGGGGGGAAATCTTGGCGTCGAAGAGGCTTTGGCGTTTAGCGTAGCAGCTGTTCGCGAAACCCTTGAGGAAGCCGGGGTATTCCTCGCTAACAGTCAAAAAGCGAACACACAGGAGTTGAAGCGGATTTGTCAATTGCGTTTAACCCCGGATCTTCCAAAGAAATGGTTTCAAAAGCTTGCGGTATCCGAGGAATGGACGTTGACCCTGTCGAGGCTCTACCGATGGTCTCATTGGATAACGCCGCAGCTGATGAGTCGGCGATTTGACACCCGCTTTTTTCTGGCTGCCATGCCATCGAACCAGGTCTGCCATCCAGATTCCCGAGAAACCACCGGCGGTCTATGGATCAATCCACAAAAAGGGCTGGCAGGCAATCTGGAGGGAAAAATCCCCTTAAGCCCCCCGACGGTTATTACCTTGCACGAACTTTCTCAATATCAGAGCCTGGATGATCTGATGGAAGCGGCCAAAGTACGACGGTGGGGAAAGCCTATGTTGCCGCGCTTGATTCCTCTCGAAAAGGGAGCCATTATTGTCGAACCGTGGGATTCACTGTATGGCCATAAAGAAATCCATATAAATATCGAAAAGTTATCAAACGCCGTCTTGCCAGTCGGAAAATCATTTTCCCGGATCTGGTACCACGACGGCGTCTGGAGACCTGTCAAAACTCAAGCATAGCACGATATGCATATTTTCATGTGAGCATAATATGAATTCAAAGCCTGATATGTTGCTGAATCGCGTTGAAAGTGAATATCATGGAGTATGATCTGGAATTTGCTCAAAAACTTGAATGCAGTGAAGCTGACAAACGCGACTGCTTGAAAATTGTCGAGATTCTGTTAAGCCTGTCGAAAAAAGCAAGAACCTATGGCATGTTATCACTTGCGAAAGAGGCTGAAGAAAACTCATCTTTTTTGCTGACCAAGGGGATTCAGCTGGCCACCGATGGTGCCAAGCCCCAGGTGGTTAGATCTGTTTTGGAATTTTACATTCTTTCCGGGAATTATGTCGGCAAAGAATTACTGGAACGATGCCTCATCCTTGAAGGCGTCGTGGCAATTCAGGAAGGTCTTCATCCCAAGTTGCTGAAAGAATTACTATTGTCCTTTTTCGGCGAAGAAGATTACGAAATCTACGAAGATGAATTAAATGAGACAAGTAAATCAAGTTTGACAGAATATTTGGAAAAAATTAAGAACGCCAAGGCGGGTTCGTCGAATGCCAGGAAATTGGGCAAATATATTCTGAAGCTGAATGATGGCGCGATCGAAGAGGTACTGAAGGAATTAGATACGTCCACTCTCGCCAAAGCCATTCAAAATATAAGCGGCGATGCTAAATTAAAAATATTCAAAAAAATGCAAATAAAGGGGGCGCTACTTCTAAAAGAAACCTTGGAGCAGATGGAGCCCTTGTCCAAAAATCAAATAGCTGAAGCTCAGGAAGGACTTGTAAAGACCCTTTCGGAATTAAAAAAGAAAGGACGCATATAGTATTGTGTCCCACAGATACAATAAAAAGGTCGAACAGAGTACCTTAAAATATATGCGTCTTAGAATTTAAGAAATTCCAAGCTCCAAACCCTTTGAAACATGCTCGAATTAGATCACCTCACAAATCAAGTCCTTCAAAACTGCGAAATTTCAGATTCGCGACATGCCGGTCTCTATTCAATCTGTGGATTGGCATTGAGGCTAAGGGATCTTTACAAGTGGGAGAAGGGCTTAGAGCCATGGGATGAAAGGGATTCCTCTGAGATTCTGGATTGGATTGGTAATAAGGAACAAAAATGGGAAGCTATTGTCGAAAATGATTACAATCCCATATCCATTCTGGGACGCCAATACGATCCATTTGACACCCTGGCAATAAATGTGGTGCTAAAGCCTTATCGGCTATTTTATGGAGCCGGTTATGCCCACAGCCTGAAACCTACCTTTTTTCTTGCTAACATCGACGATATACGAAAGGTCTGCGGATATTCCGTCTACACCCTCGGTCGCGAGCTAGCCCGTGACCTGCTCACGATTCCTGCCCTGACGCAGGACAGCTTTGTTCTGTTGCGTAAAGAATCTGCCACTATGTTTCTCTGGGATCAATTGCTGTATATTAAGAAATCCGGGCGCAACGCCCTCAAATTCGCCCTGCAAAATTGCGGATTGAAAGATGAGCACCCCAAAACATTGCGACGCAACCTGGATAAAATCTTTGCGGCTCAACAGGAGACTTATATTTATCATGAAATCGGCGAAATCAAAGATACGGTTTTCGAGCGCGGTATCTGGCGTGAGGTAATCGCCGCCTTCCCCCACACCGCAATCGAGTTGCTGGCCCGCGCAGTGAAAGATTTGCTGGCCGATACGAACAAATACGGAACCCTGCGATATTTTACCCAGGCACGTAAAACCGCTTCATTGGCCTTTTATGTAGCATTTTTTGATGGTCTGGCAAAAGTATTGTTTCCAGAACTTGGCGCCAGCTTCCAGGAATTCATCCAGACCCGCAACTGGCAGGTTATTGAAAATGCCGTGGGCAACGGCTACAACACTGCCAAACACTATGCAGAGGAAATCATTCAGATATTTCAGGCGGGTAAACGAAAAAGGGATCCGGCCTGGGCAAAAGCTGAAATCGAAAAGCGCCTGCTGGACGGAATCCGGCCGGCAACACCGGCAGCTTCGTCAAATTAAGCAACACACAAGATGGTAAAAAAGCAAACGCGGCAGACACCCTTGCGGTTGATCGACGGTGGCCTTCACCGTGAAACATCGTTTGGTCATCTGCGTATTGTTGCGGCACCGGAAAATGTAGCGCCATTTGAGGTGGACGCAATCACATTTGAAGAAGATACATGGCTGGTGATGAGTGCCGACCCGAAGATTTGCGAGCCGCAGGAGCATCCAATCCGATTAATGACAGACCTGATCGAGACCCAACCTGAGCCCGTGGGAAGCGTCTTGATTCAAGACAGCCAGCCCCTGCGCTTCCTGGCCATTGTACATGATGTGAATCAGGAGCCCACCTGGCGGGAAGAATGGATTGAAAGTGCTTTGCGGGAAATCTTCCGCAAAGCGGAACAACGACGGCTTCAGGCCATAGGCCTACCTTTGATTGGAACCCTGCACGGCAAATTGAACAATCAGCGGTTTGCGGCTTTGTTGGGCCGGGTGCTGCAACAAGCCACTTTTAAGCATCTCAAGCGCCTGTGGTTAATCACGTCACCGACGATCACCTCGGATATCATTGAAATGCTGGAGGCGCAGCTGCCAGGTTAGCCGGACTGCAAATATACTTCCTCAAAAGGTTGCACCACCACGAAACCCTGGCCTTGAAATTTCATTTGAATCGACTCTCCACTGCCACGCCCCAGAAATGTTTTCAAGGACACATCGGTTTTTAACTCCGGCGCCAGAGTACCGGACCAGGCCACGGTGGCATTCGGATCGGTCACAATCGGCTTGTTCGGAGAGACCGTAAGCGTCAGGGGATCATGATGGGTGCTAATCGCCACCATGCCATTGCCCTCCAGCCTGATATTGAAAAGTCCGCCGGCTAACATACCGGCTACCTTTTTCAGCATTTTGATATCCCACTGTATCTGGCCCTCAAAGGCAAGCAGATCGTTGCCGTTGACAAAAATAGATTCCCCTTGCAGATCCAGAATGGATATCTTTTTGCCTGTATCTGCCAGATACAGCTTGCCCTGTCCCTCAGCCTTGGTTAACCTGGCACCTTCGCCCGAAACAGCTTTTTTCAACAGCTTTTTGACGCCATGCTCAAACATCCCTTCTCTGGTAAATTTGATGTCGCCCAGATACGCAATCATGGAACCCATCTTTGTCCACACCAGATCGTTGAGATTGACTTCCAGCAAATAGTCGCTCTCCAGTTCAAACTTCCCCTGGCCTTTATCCTTCTGGGATGTCCGTTTGATAAACTCACTGATGGAGTATCTGTGATTGCCCTGAGAAATACCCGCACCGATGGTAACACTTGCCTTGCATTTGGGACACTTTACGGTTTTATTTGCAAATTTTTCAGAAATTTCTCGGCTTAAACCGCAACTTCCACAGTTGAATAACATTTTTCAATCCCTCCTATTGAATCTTTTAAAAGGTTGGCCCGTTGAGCCCGTTGCCCGTTGGCCAGTTTAAATCGGATTTGATCCATTTATTTAACGGGCCGACGGGTAACGGGCAAACCGGCAAACCTAAATATTTGCCTGCCCATGGAGATTATCTATTATTTTTGATACAGCTTATATTAACCGCGATTCGATGAATTCGGTGACAGATATTCCATTTGACAAATATGTTCGGCCGTGCATGAATGAAAGTCCTGAAGTCATTCAGATAACCAGTTGAGACAGCTTCCCAATCATTCAGATTGTATATCGGCGCTGGCTTATGATAACTTTAATGTTCATGAGCCCCGGTACCGGTGGATTGGACAAATGAAATTAATCGAAGTGGATCGAAAAAGCCGGATTTTAACCAGAGCGCAATTTGGGTGCTTGCGCAATGCTTATACGCTCAACATCACCAGGGGCTGTGAGTTCACCTGCGTCTATTGCTATGCCAGAGGCTACCCGGATGCACCGTTTTCCGGAGAAGTGCAGCTATATCGCAACATGGCCGAGAAACTTGCCGTGGAGCTGGACAATCCCAGAAGACGATCGGTGATTGATCGGGTTGTATTCAACACCGCTTCGGATTCTTTCCAAACCCATCCTGCAATATTGGACATCACCTATGATACCATGACCGTGCTCCTGGAGCGTGGAATCGGGTTTTCCTTTTTGACAAAGGGATGGATTCCCGATCGTTTTATAGAGCTTTTTACCAGATTCCCCGAATTCATCGTTGCACGAATCGGCCTGGTTTCCATGGCAGACCGCTATCGGGATCTATTCGAGCCCTATACGGCCACGGTAACCGAACGCTTGCAAAACATCGAAAGGCTGCAAAATGTGGGGGTCAATGTTGAAATCCGCATCGATCCCATTATTCCATTTTATACGGATGATAATTCCAGCATCGAGCAGCTGTTCGAGGCCCTGTCGAGCCGGCAGATTACGAGCGTCTCACTGAGCTACCTTCATCTGCGGCCTGCCATTCTGGATCAATTAAAAAAAGAGCTGCCGACAACCGAGTTCAATGTTTTACACAGCTGCTTTGAACGTAAGCCCTGGACAAAGGTGGGGGCGGCAACGCGCAGCAAGCTGATTCCCCGTGCGCTGCGCAAAAAAGGCTACGGGCGCTTTATGGAGCTGGCCCGAAAATTTGGGATACAACCCTTGATCTGCCAGTGCAAGAATCCAGACCTACCCGGACAGCTTTGCTCGACAAGTTTTGCAAATGAGAAGACCGGAAAACACCTTAATGAAAAAGGCAAACAGCTAACCTTATTTCCCTGTTGAGTAATTCAGGGCCAGGCGGGATTTGGCATATTATTAACCATAAATAATGATCAGAAGTAGTTTCAAAAATGAAAAGACAGGAGGATCAAATGCCGCATTTTACATTGGAATATTCAGAAAATATTTTGGAGCAGGTCGATACCCAGGACGTGTTTAAAAGTCTTCATGCCATATTGATTGATAATGGACCGTTTAATCTGTCCGACATTAAAAGCCGGGCCATCATGCATAAGGATTTTTATGTCGCGGATGGCAACCCATCCAATTCGTTCGTGCACCTGACCCTCTCAATATTCAAGGGTCGAGACGTTAACCTTCGACAGGCTGTCAGCAAAGCGCTTCTGGAATTCCTGCAAAATAAATTTGCGCGTTCCTATCAGGAACTCAAGTGCAGCATCACGGTGGATATAAAGGAAATAGATTCAGACACTTACTCTAAGATATCGAATATTTAAAATGTGGACATTTCTCGATAAAATACCGATCGGGGTACTTCTAGCGGTTGCAATTGTTATGTTGCTGGCACCATTTCGACCCATGCCCCATGTTCTCGAAAAATTAATCATGCTAAAAAACGGGACGTTGACCAGACCGATCGATATTTTTGATTTAATTTTTCATCTGATCCCGACAGTACTTCTGATTTTAAAAATTATCAGAAATTACAACAGGTAGATCCATGGCAAAAAAACTTAAAGAGATCATCATCGCCAAAGAAGATGCCGTCTTCTGGATGGATAAGAATGGTTGCTGGTACAACGAACACGGAAAATTCCAGCATAAAAAAATCATTGATTACTTTCACTCCTGCATCAAGAAAGACAAGGGCGGTTTCTATCTGACCCAGGAAAGGGATAACTATCGGGAAAAAGTTTACTTCCCCTATGAGGAGACAGCCTACTTTGTTTTTGAGGTCATCAAAGACAAAGATATAACACTGGTATTAAACATAAAAAAGAAAATCAAACTCAAACCCGGTTCGCTTTTTATAAAAAATGATAGCCTTTATATGTCGCTCGGTGATGACTGCATAAAGTTCACCGAGCAGGCCCTGATGAAATTATCAGACATGCTTGAATATGAAAAAGACAAATATTTTATCCGGGTCAAGGGTAGAAGATATAAGATCAAAAAAAGTTAAGCTGAATATTTCCATGTTAGCTTTCAATTTAAGTATTGACATTGGTTATACTAATAATTATACTTATTTAATTACAAGGGGGTATACCAATGTCTAATATCAAAACTGCAATATCCATTGAAAAACCAATATTTGATCAAGTGAATGAGCTTGCTCAAAATTTGAATATCTCAAGAAGTCGCCTGTTTGTTTTGGCAGTTCAGGAGTTTATACAGCGCCATAAAAACATGGAAATTTTTCTAGCGATTAATGAAGCATACGATGACCTGCAGGAGCCCGAAACAAAAATTCTAGAAAAAATGCAGCCACGTCATTTGAAAATGGTAAAAGACCAATGGTAATCAATCAAGGTGATGTATATTGGATAGAGTTTGGCAATCCCGCTGGATCAGAACC
>JASFPE010000235.1:0-8723 GCA_050116155.1 Desulfobacterales bacterium | reverse complement strand
TCAACGCCAGATCTTTGGTGGGATTGATATCCAGTTCCGGTGGTTCCGGTTTGGCGGAAGCCACCACATCATCGAAGAAAAGATGACCGGGCTCGTATGCTTCGGCTTTCGGAATTTTGCCCAAAAGCCCGCCTAAAATCGCTTTGATTTTCGGCAGGTAGGATTTAACGCCACATACGACAACGGATTCCACCCCCGTATCTTTAACGGCCTCCACCGTAGTGGAATAAAACTGTGGATGATCCATACAAAAGACCACCTTGGCCCCGGCATCATTCAACTGGTAATTCAGCTCATTGGCAGTGTATAACGGGTTACAGGTTACACACACCGCACCGGCCTTTAAGATGCCGAAAAAAATGGCCGGATAATGGGGCAGATTCGGTAAAAAAATTGCCACCCGATCTCCTTTTTGGATCCCGCGCGAAACCAGGAAATTCGCGATCCGATCCGCCGTATCTTTTACCTGGGAGTAAGTGCGGCTCGCATCATTAAAAATGGTATACACCTGATTGGGGTACTCCTGTGCAGATTCGTCAATAATGGAAAACAAGGGTTTTTCGTAGTCAGAAACATCATGGGCAACGCCCTCCGGCCAATTGGAAGTGGGCCACGTGGTGGATGCCATAGTTACCTCCTTTTGAACTTCACATTAGTAAAGAATCCGGTCCCAGAGGACCAGCTTTTCTATGTTTGAATAGAAGTTGGCAGAGTATAGTGGAATTAACTGGAGGTTGTCAAATAAGAAAGCCAGGATTTATAAGTAATCGGGGAACTCCGCCTTAATCACACCATACAGCTCTTTTCCGATGGCCAGTCCGATATCGATAAATTGGGGACCATATTTTTTTCCGGTTGGTGTACGGAAGGTCGATTTTATCCTGGCGATACCCTGCATGCCTTTCGGATACCGTGCCATAAACTCGGTCAATGGTGGATTGTAATACGATATCATATTCCACAAGGTATAGGCGAAATTATCCGGACCCCAGCGAAATTTATCGGCGTCGTAAAGACAGTCGGCAACCAATGCACCTTCGGCAGTATCAATGGTAATGTTGCCGGTAAAGGCTTCATGATTGTGAATCGCCCTGTATATATCATCGACCTCCTCGACAGAAAATGGGTAGTTTTCCAAGACTTTACGGGCATGAGCAGCGCCATATTTGGAGTGATCTTTTTTTTTGCGCTTGATGTCGTGCAGAAGTCCGGCACATTGAACAACCCGCAGGCGGTCATTTAAGAAATCCTGATCGTAACCGTCGGCTTTACCTTCAATGACCATCAAAGCCCCGGCTTCCACCGTCACCTTGATGGCATGCTGCAGGCCATGGCCGAAATCATCTTCCAAATGTTCGGTAACAAAATACTTAAGCTTCTTGATTACCGGATCGGTTTCAAAAAACGTACTGGCATATTCATGGGCCGGTGATTGATCAAGATAAAAATCAGGAATCGGAAAGCGGGCAACAATTTGACGGGCGTGATCGCGGATACGGGAATAGATTGGGTCCATTTTAAGGTTAAATTAAAAAAGTTTCGGGTGTCAGCTTTCAGGTGTCAGAAATCAAAGATTGAGGAATTCAGGATTCAAGGTTTCGTGTTTCGCGTTTCGCGTCACAGGCTTATAGATACATTCATGGCGAGACGCGCACCTCGTAACACGTAACGCAAAAGATTCCAAAATCGACTCGGCTGAGCTCGTCGCAGGCCGCAATCGAATTGCTGACACCTGACACCCGTCACCTGACACCCGACACCTGACACCAGGAAAAGAAAACAAAAGACCAATATAAAATTAAACCCAAATAATAATCAATCAGAGTACTAGGTTATGAAATCTTGGATGGCTTGGCCTAAAGTTCAACGAGGTCGAAGGGCTCGCCACAGACTTTCCACTGGCCATCTTCCTTAACCAATGTGAGGGTTTCTTCAACCCCGTAAGATTCGGTCAAAAAAAACAATTGCGCAATGATTCCGAACAAAGGATTCAAGTAGCGTTTACGATCGGCGGTAATTTTCACCTTGGCGGTGTTTTCGTCTTCCATTTCGGTTGTCGTTTCAATGTAAGCAAGGACATTTTTCATGTAATTTAAGTCAAATCCCATGGCTTTGGCCTCTTCAGAGGTCCGGTTGAGATATTCATCGACAACATCTCCCCCTGCTTCTTCGCTGATCTGACTACAAAGATAATCACCCATTGCCCTGTCCAGCTTAAAATAGGCCTGGCTAAATGCAATCGCCGCTTTGGCAGGTATCTCTTGTTTATCGGCAATGATCAATACCACCTGCAAAATGAACGCTATTATAAAGACCGCTGCAAATGTTATAATTATTTTACCGCGAATCATTTAACCTACCTCCTTCTGGATTCAACGATCAATTATCTTTTTTTGAAAAAAAAATTTTGCCGTTGCGCTAATTGTCAAAGCAAATTAAAATTTTCACGTAGCACGAAATATCACCGAAAACAAGATCTTTTAAAACTAAGCGAAAATGAGGGATTATGGGAGCTGAAAATGAAAGCGTCATGCGCCATATTGTAAACGCCTTAATCTGGACGATGGCCGGCATTAAAGCCGCATGGAAACATGAGCTGGCTTTTCGAGCCCAGGTGGTGGTAATTGGGATAATGCTTCCGATCGGGTTTTGGATTGGAAGAACAGCGGTGGAGTGGGCGCTGTTGATCGGTTCATGCATGCTGGTGCTCATCACCGAATTGCTGAACTCAGCCCTGGAGACCATCGTCGATCGGGTCGGCCTGGAACCGCACGAATTGTCCGGTCGCGCAAAAGATCTGGGCTCGGCTGCCGCCTTCTTCAGTATGCTGACCGCTGTTGCCGTGTGGGGCCTGATCGCTTACCAACGCTTCTTGGCTTGAGAATCAAACATTAATAGGTTGGCCCGTTAAACCCGTTAGCCCGTTAGCCCGTTGAAAAGGAAACTCTTCGGATTTTAGATTTTAATCCCGCCATGGCGGGAGCTAACGGGCTCAACCTAGTAATACGTAAGAATTTTAAACCGGATCGCAACGCAGCCTGCCCGCCATCGCGAGCCGTTCAGGCGAGGCGGGCGGGCCATCGAGCAAAATATGGCCATTAGAGAACCAGTTCAGCGGATAATACAGTTGACTACAGACCGCTCCGCAATACCTTTCAACTGTATCAATTCTTCATCAGAGTAAGCATAATTGTTATTTCGAAAAAACTCAGGATGAAGCACCTGGTGTTGGCTGAAACGCTGCAACGCATACATCCGCGCACCCTGAATAAGGAGTGCTATATTTTCAATGGTCTGCGGGGTGATTATCGGTTTGACACAGGTCGTCCTGAATTCATAATCGATTCCAGATTGCATGACATGCCGGATACTGGTCAGTATGGGATCGGGATTGCAGTTTGGCTTTATGTAATTGGCATATAAGATCGGATCTGTCTTGAGATCCATGGCGATATAGTCGATCAGGCCGTGGTCAATCAATTGTTTGAGAATCCGGGGGCGACTGCCGTTGGTGTCCAGTTTTATCGGATAGCCCAGTTTCTTAATGCATATGCATAAATCCGCCAGGTTTTCATCCAATGTCGGCTCACCCCCCGATATTACCACACCATCCAGAAAGCCCCGGCGATGTTTCAGGAAACGGCATATCTCTGGGGAGGTTAGCTCTGCGGCATAGGGCGGGCATCCTTTGGCGAGATCCGGGTTATGACAGTACGGACAGTCAAAGTTGCAGCCGGAAAGGAAAATCACCGAACTGATTTTACCCGGATAATCAATCAACGAATTCTTTTGCAGACCACCGACAGGCATAATAAATTCTCAAATGGCAATATTAAGCGGTCAGAGAGCAGAAGTCAGAGGACAGAAAACAGAGTTTAGAAATTAGATTTAAAAGGAGGGAAAATTCATCTTAATTCTTCCGTTGTCTGTGATCTGTCCTCTTACATCCACCCTCCGACACCTCCCATTTATCTTAATTCTTAAAATCCGAATTCCCAATTAGTGAATCGACTTTTCTTATGTCGTCTCAATTGTTTTAAAATCCGAAATCCGCAATTGAATAATTCCGCATTCCGCATTGCCACCCCCATATTCTTTATTTTCCGCATTCCGCATTCCGAATTCCGAATTCCGAATTCAAACCCTAATTTGCCACCCTAAATATTTTTCGGTTGCCGAATTCGGCCTGCTTGCCGTCGTTCCATTGCTTTACCGGTCTGAGGTAACCCACCACGCGTGAATAAATTTCGGTGGTCTGGTTACACTGGGAGCAGGTTTCCTGCTCACCACTCAAGTAGCCGTGTGACGGACAAATGCTGAAGGTGGGAGTCAGCGTAAAATAGGGCAACTGATAGTTAGTTGTAATTTTGCGAATCAGACTCTTGATGGCATCCGTATTGCTGACCTGTTCACCGAGAAAAATGTGTAAAACGGTTCCGCCGGTATATTTCGTCTGCAATCCATCCTGCAATCTGAGGGTCTCAAAAATGTCATCGGTAAAGTTTACCGGAAGTTGGCTGGAGTTGGTGTAATATGGCGCGGCACCTTGTCGATATTCGCTTTCGTTGGCACATAATATTTGCGGATATTTCTTTTTATCCAGCATACACAGACGAAAGCAAGTTCCTTCAGCCGGGGTAGCTTCCAGGTTGAATATATCGCCGGACGACTCCTGAATTTCAGAAATCACCTCACGCAGATAATCCATAACCTTTAGGGCAAATTCCTGTCCGCGGTCCGTCGTGATGTCTTCACCCAGAAAGTTAAGGCAGGCTTCGTTCATGCCGATGATGCCAATGGTGGAAAAATGATTCTTCCAATAGTGACCATTTCCGTTCTTAATCTCGCGCAAATAAAATTTTGAGTACGGATAAAGATTATTTTCGGTAAATTTTTCAAGGACTTTTCGTTTAATGGCCAGGCTTTCTTCCGCCAACTGGATTTTCATATCTAAATTGGTAAAAAAAGCTTTTTCATCTTCACTTTCATAAGCAACTCGCGGCAGATTAATGGTTACCACGCCAATGGAACCCGTCAGGGGGTTGGCACCAAACAACCCGCCGCCGCGTTTCAACAGTTCCCGGTTGTCCAAGCGCAGACGGCAGCACATCGATCGGGCGTCCTCGGGGGACATGTCCGAATTTACGAAATTAGAAAAATAGGGAATCCCGTATTTTCCGGTCATGCGCCAGACAAATTCGAGATTGGGATTGTCCCAATCAAAATCCGCCGTAATATTATAGGTGGGAATTGGAAAGGTAAAAACACGGCCCTTGGCATCGCCTTCCATCATCACTTCGGCAAAGGCACGATTAATCGTATCCATCTCCGACTGAAAATCGGCATAGGTTTGATCATGCTCAACGCCGCCGACAATCACGGGCTGATCCTTTAAAATGGACGGGACATACAAATCCATTGTAATATTGGTAAAGGGCGTCTGAAAACCAACCCGGGTAGGAATGTTGATATTAAAAATAAATTCCTGCAAAGACTGCTTCACCTGATTGTAATCGAGTCGATCATAACGAACAAACGGCGCCAGTAACGTATCAAAATTAGAGATGGCCTGAGCACCGGCCGCTTCGCCCTGTAAGGTGTAGAAAAAGTTTACAATCTGGCCGAGTGCTGCTCGAAGATGTTTGGGCGCCGCGCTTTCAACTTTGCCTTTAACGCCTTTAAAGCCCTGCTTGAGCAGATCCTGCAAATCCCATCCCACACAATACACCGAAAGCAGGCTGAGGTCGTGTATGTGGAGATCACCATCTTTATGCGCCATTCTAATTTCAGGAGGATAAATGCAATTGAGCCAGTATTCTGAAGTCACTTCTGAGGAAATGTAATTGTTCAATCCCTGAAGAGAATAGGACATATTGCTATTTTCTTTGATTCTCCAATCCATCTTCTGGATGTAATGATTTACCAGATCCACGTTGGCTTTGGTGGCAATCTGTCGGATTTGAGCATGTTGCTCTCGATACAGGATGTATGCCTTGGCGGTTTTATGGAACGGCGAATCAAGCAAGACCCGTTCAACGATATCCTGAATTTCCTCTACTTCGGGAAGAGTTTCCAAACGAAGCTCATGGGCCAGCGTCAAAACCCGAAGGGTTAATTTGTTGGCTTCCCGCTTTCCAAATTCGCCGGTGGCGTGACCCGCTTTGGCAATAGCTGCCGTAATCTTGGAAGAATCAAATTTTACAACTCTGCCGTCTCGCTTTTCGATTTTTTTAAACATGCTGACCACCTCTACTAGAAGCCATCTTAAAAATGTCTTTTGAGATGGTTTCGAATAACTCCGCATTCCAATTAAGGCGCAAATCCTGAGGTTCTCTTCTGGGCCGACCCATCTGCGACGCATACGATATGCTAGATTATTCGGATTGGTAAAAAACCCCGAAAGAAAAGGGCTTAAACCAAGCCCTTTAAGAAATAAACATTGAACAAAGAAGGTAAGCAACCACAGATCTGGGAGTTTCCCTCTGATGGTAAAAGATTTATAGCACAATATATTGGTGTTTGTCAATATTAATATTCAATATATTGTAGTTGTAATATTCTTTCATCAGTGAAATATTGCTTGACAGTGCCTGAGATATTATTCATTAGTCAGTATCATGAAAGTTTTATTCGTTTATCTCGCCAAACGAACCGATAATCTAAAATTGATGAGTCCGGCACCGTTGACGCACCCCTTATTGGCGGCGTACACACCACCCGATATAGACGCTTCAATCGCGGATGAGGCTTTCGAGACCATCGATTATGATCAAGACGTGGATCTGGTCGCAACAACATGTGTGCTGCCTTTAGCTCACAGGGCGTATAGATTCGCCCGGGAATTCCGTAAGAGAGGCAAAACCGTTGTCTGTGGCGGCCCGCATGCGACGTTGTTGCCTTACGAAGCGGCTCAACACTTTGATGCGGTGGTGATCGGCCAGGGTGATCTGACTTGGCCTCAATTATTGGATGATTTTAAAAACGGTCGTCTCAGAAAATTTTACAGAAGCAATCAAGACGTTGATATAGAGAATATCCCTTTCCCAAGACGGGATCTGCTAAACCCGAAGGGCTACAGTATCTTAAATACATTTCAGGCAACCCGCGGATGTCCATATAACTGCACCTATTGCACGACCCATACTATCTATCCCAAGTTCTCGACGCCTTCGGTGAAAAAAGTGATTGAGGAAATCGAACAAATCGATGGCGGTCCGCTGCATCACCGATTGCTGCTTTTCTGGGATGATAATCTGATCGGCAATCCGGGCTGGGCAAAAAAATTATTTCGGGAAATGAAACCCCTCAAGAAAAAATGGGTGGCACAGTTAACCTTTTCGATTACGGAGGATAAGGAGCTGGTTCAGCTGGCGGCAAAAAGTGGTTGTGTCGGCTTATTTTTTGGCCTCGAATCGTTTAACTCGCTGAGTCTGAAGAATTGCAACAAAAAGCACAATAAAGTTGAACTGTACAAAGAGGGAATAAATTTGCTGCATGATCATGGGATCTCCGCCTATGCCGGCATGATGTTTGGGTTTGATGATGATCACAAAGACATCTTTGAACTCACCCTGGAAAAAGCCATTGAACTGGGTATTGATAACATCGGCCCAAAAATCTTAGTGCCCTATCCGAATTTGCCGCTTTTCCAAAAACTGGTCAAGGAAAACAGAATTATCCATACCGATTGGTCGAAATACAACGGAAACCACGCAGTTTTTCATCCCCGGCACATGACCGCAGAGCAATTGCAAAACGGACTGCAGTGGTTCAACCGGGAATTTCATGCTTATGGATCCATTGCCAAACGACTATGGAAATCCAAAGCTGCGCCATGGTTTACGCTACCAATAAATCTTTCAAAACGTAAGGCGATTTATGCGGAGGACGCAACGCTATCCAGGAGTTCACAATTCCAAGGTTCAGAGTTGAGGGTTCAGGATTCTAAGGTTTAGGGCTTATCCCAGCTTCTGGCCGCAGCAGCCGCCAGTTTGATCGAAAAAGAAACTAATGAACGTCGAACATCGAACACTGAACGTCCAACGTCGAATAATGTATTCTGTCAATTTAAAAAAGACTAGGCAAATCGAATCTACCCTTAGACTTGTTGCGCATCAGTATTCTGCGGTCTTTTGTTTTAAAATAGATAAAGCGTAGCGCCATCAATATTGGACGTTCGATGTTGAATGTTCGATGTTCGACGTTCAGCTGTCTTTAAATCACATCTTTAGCGTGATTAACTATTCCGGCTAGGCAGAGTTTCATTAGAGGAGTATAAAGGTAGAGTTCAAGATTGGGAGGCCAGTTTCTTTTCGGCATCTCGCAGCGTCTCGTCGGCACCGCAATTTCGGAATATCTCAATGGCTCTGTGCATATTCTTGCCGGCCGCTTTCGAATCCCCTTTGCGTCGCAGCAGTTCGGCGTAAAGCGCATAGCTTTTCCCCAAATTTAGCATAACACCATTGCTTTGGTCCGCTTCGATGGCCTCAATAATCCAGTCCTGCGCCTCGACCATGTGTTGGTCATCGATATTTAAAAGAATCTCCCCGACATATCTGCGGATCCATCCATCCCAAATTTTCGCTTTATTGTCGTTGACAAAACCATACAGCGATTCCAAATCAATGTCTTTATCTCCGCTCATCACCTTCGTTTTGGCCAATGCGAACTTATTCGTGTTTTCCCAGGACGGAATAATCTGATTATGCTTTAATATCCAGGCG
>JASFPE010000234.1:0-8741 GCA_050116155.1 Desulfobacterales bacterium | reverse complement strand
ACTCATAGTAATCTAAATGATTATTTTATTCAATATGTTATTATTAAATATTTAAAGTTATTATTTAAAATTATCGGTTTTAATATTACGAATCGATACCATCGTTGAATTTTGATTTGAACGCTGCCTTTTATTCTGATTTCTGGCTAATTTGTACATAATTGAAATTTTTCTTGAGCTATTGACATTATCGGACCATTTTTAAGTTTACTTTAAAAATTTTTTACTAACATTTCGTATAATTCTGGTTGACTTCAACCTTTGCTTTTCGATACCCAAATAAGGTATTAAACTATAAATATAACTTCATTTCAAGGATATATCAATATGAAAAAAGAACTCAGCGATGCAGAATTAGAAACATATGCAAGACAGGTTGTGCTTGCCGACATAGGTTATGAGGGACAGCTCAAACTGCGAAATGCCAGGGCATGTTTGATCGGCGTGGGCGGATTGGGATCACTCATTGCCTTAAAGCTTGTCGGCATGGGTATCGGATATTTGCGTATCGTGGATAGAGACATCGTCTCCAGATCGGATCTTCACCGTCAACTTATCTATGATGCGGATTCGGTGGGTCAGCCGAAAGTTGAGGTAGCTTTGCGAAAATTAAAGCAGCTAAATCCGGATGTAGAGCTGGACCCAGTTCCAGAGTCCTTAAATACGGTCAACGCCGAGGAAATAATTAGCAGAATGGACATTATTGTTGATGGATTGGACAGCCCCGAGCCCCGTTACATTGTCAATCGGACATGCAACAAACTCAAAATACCCTATGTATTTGGAGCTGCCATTGAAGCTTTCGGAAATGTATCGACCTTGTTGCCGGGCCAGACCTTCTGTCTGGAATGCTTTATGCCCGATCTCAAAGATGACGATCTACCGGCATGTGGTGTTGTCGGGGTCCACCCTTCTGTTCTCGGTATTGTATCGTCGGTGCAGGTATCTGAGACTGTGAGGGTGTTGATTGGCCATGAACCGAAACTGTTTAACAAGCTGCTGTATGTTGATCTCAGGGATTTCGAATTTAATATCCTGGACATCCCGGCCCTGGAAACGTGTAAGGTATGTGGCACAAATCCCCCAGGGCCACCGCAGGAGGTCGTTGATAAACTTTTTGAAGAGACATGTTCACGTGATGGACGACGAAATTTTATCCTGGCTCCCAGTGAGAGGATTACAATTAATTTAAAAAAATTGGAAAAACTTATAAAAAAAC
The DNA here is from genome assembly GCA_050116155.1 of Desulfobacterales bacterium. GTDB lineage: Bacteria > Desulfobacterota > Desulfobacteria > Desulfobacterales > JAHEIW01. Next base: position 7,522 of record JASFPE010000234.1, on the reverse strand, counting down.
GAGGCTTCGCAATAAAATTTTCAGGCCAATTCGGTATCACCTTCGATAAATCCGAAAAAATTACCGCGTGTATTCTAAAAAGCGGGATTATGAACGCCCAGACGCCTCCAAAAGTACTTCATGAAGAGAAAATTAAAGCCGAAATATTTGAAATCTATGAAGCACTTCTGGTGGAAGGTCTGGGTTATTCTAAGACGCTGATTCCAAAAATATGATAAAGGAGACAAAACATGGAATCACATAAAATGGCAGTGGTGGGAATCGGAGCGACCGGCACAGTTCTGGCAGCCGCTCTGCTCAGCAAATATCCGGATACCCTTCTGGTTGGCCGTCGACCCGAATTCGGCAAACGCATTCAAGAAAAAGGAATCCGCATTTCAGGTGCGATAAACTACCGTGCCACGGTCAATAATTATTTAACTAAAATCAGTGAGATCAAAGCGCATCATCCTAACCTAATTTTTATCACCACCAAAACCTTTCATCTCGAGAAGGTCCTGGAAGCACTAAAGGAAATTGCTGAGTCCGATACAAAAATTATTTCCACCCAAAACGGTCTGGGGACAGAAGATTTCATTGCCGACACATATGGCCCTCAGGCGGTCTTTCGAATGTCTCTGAATTTTGGGGTCTCCATAAAAGAACCCGGTGAGGTGCAGGCTGCTTTTTTCAATAAACCGAATCATCTGGGAAGCCTGACCGCACAAAACCGCGAACTGGGCGTCCAGATCGCCAGATTGCTGACGCAATGTGAATTGGACACGGAATTTGTCGATGACATTAAGCTGTATGTCTGGAAAAAAATGATTATGAAATGCACCATGGCTTCGATTTGTGCGGTGACCGACAAAACCATTCAGGAAGCCCTGGAATATCCACCCACCAGAGAAATCGCTGACGCCTGTTTTAATGAGGCCCTTGCCGTGGCCAAATCAGCAGGTTATGATCTCGGTCAGGATTACCTGAAACAAGCCCTGGGTTATCTGGAAAAGGTAGGCGCACACAAAGATTCGATGTGCTATGACATCGAAAATAAAACACCCACTGAGATTGATTTCCTAGGAAGCAAAATCGTCGAGTATGGTCGCGCAAAAGCTATCCCCACCCCATTTTATGTGGCCATGACCAACCTGGTTAAGGCCATGGAGGATGACTATTTAAGAAAATAGCTTACTTGGGAAGCCTGAGTAATAGAATTGCGATTGACTCCGACAGAGATTAAAGCTGAGCTTCAAGGCGCTCCCGCAGCCAGTCGGGAATTTGCATTTTTTTGAAAGTATCCATATCCAGACACACCGTCACGTTGTGGCCGACGATGCGCGGTTGGGTATCACCGTGTTTAAAAACCCGATACCCAAAGGTAATTGAAGCGTTTCCGACATTTTGCACCCTGACTTCCACCTCGATATCATCCCCATAGCTGAAGGGTTTGCTGAAATCCGTTTCCAGATGAACGGTGGGAAGTCCAATGCGGTGCTTATCGATGACTTCATGATATTGAATATTCAATTCGCTGATGAAAAACTCTTCCATAGCAACATGGAAGTAATGCATGAATCGCGGGTAGTAGACAATACCGGCGCGATCGATATCACCAAAGCGAATTTTCAACTGTGAGCGGAAGGTCATAGTTATATTCTTTTATAATGATGCGATATTTTGTAGCCAGTAACCATCAGTCAAATGTTCGAAATGGCTTCTGGCTGCTGGCAACTGGTTTCTAGTTAAAAAATTTGAAGAAGAGATCACAGCGAATTATCTATTACTCATCCGTTGCCAGTGACAAGAAGCCAGTAGATAGTGACCAGAGACCAGAGACCAGAATCAGCCACGCGGCACACCGCTTTTATCCCATCCTTTGACTGCGTAATATTCCTTGACCATGCGATCCACCGGGACTACCTGTCCTTTGGACGGGCCTTTCTTTAATGGCTCATGGGTAAAACGTTTGGGCAGGGTATCCATGCTGGCATCGATGCCGAAGTCGATGTTCATCAGGCGATCCCTTTCGATTATGCCCCTGAGCGCTTCATTGACTTTTTCAGCTGTAAATTCAAGGCCGGTGCCGGTTTGCAGCAGTCGAGCGGCAAAATCAAAATCGAGGATATCCATGCTCAGGCCGATGTTTTTACACATGGTCATACAATCGGTAAGCAATGCCTGGCGCTCGGTGTGTTCCACAAGAACGGCTTTGCCTTTATCGGCCAGACGATCGGCAATCTCCCGGACTCCCCAGCGCTTCTCAGCCTCGTCGTAGCGTTCGGTGAGTTCAAAAAACGGTTCCGCCCGCAGGTGATCACCGCCCCGGGAGGCAATCGCATAAGTCAAACCAAATGCCTTAATCCCCCGGGGATCACCGCAGATGATATCCAAACCTTTCACCTGGAGCGCATATTCTTCGGTGCCTTTGCCGAAGCGGCGTGCGAGACTCAAGGTGCCCTCCGCAAATGCATCACCGATACCTTCTCTACGAGCGATCATTTTAAGAAGTTTTTCAACGGTTTCACGATTACCCCAGGTAAATTCAAGCCCATCGAAATCATCTTTGGTCAACAGGCCTTGCTGGACACATTCCATCGCCCATCCTATGGTTTCCCCTGAGCTGAGCGAATCCATGCCCATGCGATTCAGGAACTGGTTCATTTTAAGAGCAAATTCAAGATCATCGATGCCGATTCTGGAAGTGTAACTGCAGAGCGTCTCATATTCCGGGCCTTCAGATTCCACATCTTTGGTTACATAATAACGCGAACAATGCAGATTGCAGTTAAAGCAGGATTTATTTTTCACCTTGTAATTTTCGGCCAGGGTTTCGCCACTGATTTTATCCACATATTCACACAGGCCTTCCTGAAAATGATTGGTGGGCAAAATCCCGATGCCGTCTAAGGCCTTCATCAGCAATGTTGAACCCATGGCATGGCGTCGGTCATATTCGGGATGGCTCATAATTCTGCGATCCAATTCCTCGCAGAGCTTCAAAAAACCCGGAGGGTCTGCAATGCTCAATCGTCCGGTGCCTCGCACGGCCACTGCTTTCAGATGCTTGGAACCGAAAAGACATCCCATGCCGGTACGGCCGCACATCCGAGAGTTGTTGCAGGCCACCGTAGCATATTTTACCAGATTTTCTCCTGCCGGTCCGATGGCGCCTACCTGGATGGCGTTGTCGTTGAGTTCTTTGCGGATCGCGGCAGTTGTCTGCCAGATATCTTTTCCCCATAGATGACCTGCGTCCCGCAGTTCGATGTGATCGTCAGCAATCAGCAAATATACCGGTTGGTCGGATCGGCCGGTCATTACGATTTGATCATAACCGGCTTGCTTTAATTCTGGACCAAGAAACCCACCGGCTGCCGAATCCCCAAGGATTCCCGTTAACGGTGACTTTCCGGAAATAGTCAAATACGCTGAAGTGCTCAATAGTGTACCCGTCAGCGGGCCAACGCCGATCAGTAATATATTTTCCGGCGATAGCGGATCAATATCCCTTTTCAGCTCTTGATGCATTCGGGTTGAATTCAAACCCCGGCCGCCGATGACATTGAGCATAAAATTCGGATCTGTTTTTACGCGCCGACTTTGACCGGAGGTTAAATCTACTCTGAGAATATGTCCACCGTAGGCATGCAGCATTATCCGCTCCTTTCCGATGTCCACTCTTCTCTGAGATCCTGAGAGCAGGTCATGGCGTATCGCAACCGTTTTTCCTCGGGATTTAGTCTACGGCTCTCTTTTTTAAAATTCTTTAAACTGACCGTCTCGGAAACCTCCGGTTCATAATGAATCGCATCCATGGTACAGGCTTTGACACAACGGGGATCACCGCCACACAGATCGCAGACATAGGGGATTTCTTCAAACAGCTGGATCGCACCGATGGGACACATGATTTCACAGGTACCGCAGGCGTTGCACAATGTCGGGGATACGATAATCTGTCCCAATGAACCGATTTCTATGGCGTTTTCCGGGCATTTGATACAATAACGCTCCCGGCAATGCTGACAGTTCACCGGATAATCAATTCCAAGATCTTCTATTTTGACGACCTTGATCCGGGCCCCGCTGCGGCCAATCTTACCGGAGTGAAAAAACGAACAATGGACTTCACATCGGATGCATCCGGAACAGTTCTCGATTGCAAGTGTAATCACTCTTTTATAATCCTCTCAATTCGGTAATGAACCTGTCCTTTCGGATCCGGGCACACAAAAACCTGGCCGGCTTTGCCGGTCCAATCCCCCTTTTTCGGCTCCGCGCGCTGTAACAAGGGAAATATGGGCATCATGCTTTGCAGCGCCCACATGCAGATATGCTTTCCCTCGGGAATCATTATTTTCCCGCTGTCGAGTGTAAAGTAATCACCGACAAGGATCGGCTGGTTGCAATACCCGTCAATTTTTTCAACCGTTACCTTCAACTTATACATTGGTTTCCATAACCCCTTTCAATTCGCTGGTGGATACCCCTTATACACCATCTGAAGCAAAATTTGAAAGGAATAGTTCAGATTGCCCCCTTTCTCCAACCGATTACCCATCACCTCTCACCCATCACCTCTCACCTATTACCTATCACCTAATTTGTTTCAAGTTGCAAGGGTCCGATCGTTGACTTTAATCGGCTGCTGGTATATTTGATGAAAAAATGCGAATTTTGGAAAGAATTGTTAGCGATGAACAAATATATCTGATCAGAAAGGAGGGATGCTTGATATATATCAACATTTTAAACCTGAAAAGGAGGGAAAAATGAAAAAGTCGATTATTTTCGCACTGTTAATAACAGTTATGTTTTGCTTTGCAGGACCCGGCTACAGCGCCGATGTCAAGAAAGGCATTCATGTGGGCAACGCCGGAGCGTTCACCGGTGATGCCGCCGCGCCATGCATGGAAATATTCAATTCGGCCCAGATTGCGGTGGATGAATGGAATGCCAGGGGGGGCATAAAGGGCGTTAAGATCGAGCACATCATGGGTGATGATGCCATGGATCCTGCCCAGGGAGTCAATGTGGCCCATAAATTTGTGTCTGACGACCTGCTGTACGGCGTTGTCGGCCCGCCCATGAGCCATATCGCCCAAGCGACCTTGAAAATTTATGGTGCCGCCGATCTGGCCACCATCACAACCGCCGCCTCCAAGCCCGAACTCACCGAACAAGGTTACAAACACTTTTTCAGAGTCAATGCCAGAAATGATGCCCATGGCTGGAATTGCGCGCTTTTCATGAAAAAAACCCTGAAAGCCAAACGCGTGGCCGTGTTGAATGAAAAAGTGGCCTACTGTGAAAACATGTCAAAGGAGACCATCGCTGGTCTCAAAAAGCTGGGTATCGCAGATATTATGCAAGAAACCATTGTCGGCGGTGCCAAAGATTATTCAGCGGTACTGACAAAGGTGAAAGCCTATAAACCGGATGTGCTTTTCTTTATTGCGACAACAGCCCCGGATCAGGCCATCGGCGTGCGTCAAACCAAAGAACTCGGGGTTAATACCATCTTTTTCGGGACAGAAGGTGCCCGGGACAAAAAAGATTTTATCGCCGCATCCGAAGGTGCCGCCGAAGGCGCCTATGTCTATCATTTTGCACCGGATATTTATGCGATTCCCGCGGCTGCGAATTATGTTAAAAAATTCGAAAGCACTTACGGCACCTTGAGTGGATTCGGACCTCCATCCTATGAGGCCACGAACATCTTGCTGACGGCCATCGATCAGGCTGCCCAGGATGGGGATATCACCCGCAAAGAAGTAGTTGAAAATCTGCACAAGATTAATAACTACAAAGGCATATTGGGCTTTCCGGTCACATTTGACAAGAAAGGCGATTTAGAAGGCGGAGCCACCTACTTTTTCCAGGTCGCCGGCAATGACTTCAAACAAATCACGGTCATGACCGGGAAGTAATGCAACATCTGAAAAGGGTCCTATCCAGATCTGAAGGGTAAGGGCCTTTTTTCAACTCTTCACCCTGGTGGAAGGCGTACTAAAAAATAAACATCGAACATCGAACTTCCAACGTTGAACATCGAATAATGATGTCGCTCGCGCAGCGCAGGCGCTTGCGCCACGTGTCGCCCAGCAATATTAATTGTCTTTTTCTTCATCTTTTCCCATTTGACGTTCGATGTTGGACTTCGATGTTCGACGTTCATATTTCATATCGACTCCGTTAATAAATGGAAATTTACTTACAGCAACTCCCCCAGCAATTAATAAACGGCCTGACCCTGGGCGGTGTGTATGCCCTTATCGCGATTGGCTATTCGATGGTATACGGCATTTTGGGCATGCTCAATTTCGCGCATGGGGAGGTGTATATGATCGGTGGCTTCGCCGGCTGGTGGGTGCTGCATTTATTAACTCGCAATAATGAAGTTCTGATCAGCGCTGCACTGGTCATCTCACTCATGATCATTATTGCCATGGCGGTTTCCGCTCTGGTTGGCATGGCGTCCGAACGATTTGCCTATCGCCCGCTTCGAAACGCCCCACGCATGAATTTGCTGCTCAGCGCCCTGGGTGTCTCCATCTTTCTACAAAACCTGGTGCTGACCTATCAGGGTGCTAAAGTTCGCTTCTTTCATATAGCCGCATTGATACCCGAAAGCCTTCGCGTCATCCACATCGGCCCGGTGGTTTTTTCGTTTATGCGGGCGCTGGTGATTGCCGTCACCTTTTTACTCATGGGCCTTCTGAGCCTTATGATTAAACGCACCAAAGTCGGTAAGGCCATGCGGGCGACGGCACAGGACCTTGAAGCCGCCGCGTTTATGGGTGTTGATGTAAACCGAATTATAGTTCTGGTGTTTTTAATCGGCTCCGCTCTCGGCGGAGCCGCCGGAACCCTGGTTGGCCTTCTCTTTACCCAGGTCGATTATTATGTGGGGTTTCAAGCCGGACTGAAAGGCTTTACGGCTGCAGTTCTTGGCGGAATCGGAAACATCTATGGTGCTATGCTCGGCGGAATCTTACTGGGTCTCGCCGAAGCACTGGCAGTCACCTTCCTGCCTTCGGCTTATAAGGATGTGGTTGCTTTTGTCATTCTGATTGTCGTGCTGATTGTTAGACCGTGGGGGTTGATGGGAGAAAAAATGCCTGAAAAAGTCTGATAATTGAATGTGGAAGTGGGAATGCGGAATGCGGAAATGTAAAGGGCATAGCGCACAGAGTTATTAAAAAATGAACGTCGAACATCGAACGTCCAACATCCAACATTGAATGAAAAAAATAAAATTGCGGAGCGAAGCGACATCATTATTCGATCCGCCGGAGGCGGACAAGTGCTTGCTCGCCTTTGGCGAGTTCAACGTTGGAAGTTCGATGTTGGATGTTCAGTCTTTTCGCTACGCCAAAGGCGGAAGCCGTAACCAATAAACCAATCAACTATTCAACCAATTAACGATATCTGTAACTTTGGGCATTAAATATAGCAGACTGATGACCAACGAGATAAATACCGCTGCTTTAAGAAATGCCGACAGCTTTTTGTGGCGCAAATGGCATCGCATGGTGCT
>JASFPE010000233.1:0-8776 GCA_050116155.1 Desulfobacterales bacterium | reverse complement strand
GAGCGGTTTTCTATTTAACCGATCTGGCCGACCGTTTGGGAATTGATGCCAACGAGGCAGGCTGGGTCCTGGGTTGGGTGATGGAGTGTTATGAAAAGGGTATGCTGAAGCCGTCTGATGTCGATGACCTTGACATGAGCTGGGGTCATGTCGAGTCAGCGGCTGCACTGATGCGAAAAATTGCGACCCGGCAGGGGGTGGGTGACCTGCTCGCCGAAGGAGTGAAACGGGCGGCTGATCGAGTCGGCGGTGAAGCCGTTGACATGGCGGTCTGTACCGTGAAGGGGGCAACCCCAAGAGGCCACGACCACCGGGCGAGATGGCACGAACTGGTGGATACCTGTTTGACGAATACCAGCACTTTAGAAGCGACCTTCGTGGGAGTCCGGCCACATCTGCTGGACATGCCACCGGTGCATGACGCGTTTTCGCCCTGGGAGGTTCCCCTGGTCAACGCTCACCAGAATGGTTGGGCCATGATTGAGGATTGCCTGGGTGCCTGTCGATTCAATCTGAATTACCCTAAGATTGTTTTAAGAGCATACAACGCCGTAACCAATGCGGATAAATCTCTGGCAGACATGCTGATTACCGGCAAGCGCATCGTGAACGTTTTGAGGCTGTTCAATTTGCGCAACGGCCTTACACCCGCAATGGAGGTTCCCAGTCCCCGATACGGATCTGCGCCCATCGATGGTCCCGCCGAAGGGCAACGGATTCTCGACCATTGGTCTCACATTCAAGAAGTCTATTACAAAAACATGGGCTGGGGCCCGCAGACCGGGATTCCTCTGCCCGGCACCCTGAAAGCCCTGGGATTGAAGCCTTTGACCGGTGATTGAGATGCAGGCCCAGATATATGTTTATGGTTTCTTAAAAAATATCGTTCCACCCCGGTATAGACATCCACCGGTTGCGCTTGAATTCGACTCACCAATCACGGTGTATAAGGTTTTGACAATCATTCTGGGACTCAAAACGTTGGATAGCACTGTGTTGGTCGGTGGCAAAATTGTAAACACCGGATATGCTGTCCAGGATGGCGATGAGGTTCATATCTTTCCACCGATTGCCGGCGGATAGGGCGGGTTCTATGGTTGTGTCCTGCAAGTATATTTAAAAAGCCGAACTGGATATTTAAGCAAGATTGGATCTCTGAATTTAAAAAATTCCAAGCACCAACTAACAAATAACAAACAATATCCAAATTCCAAGCTCCAATATGCAAAACGTTAAGGATTTTGAATTTCGGTCATTGGGATTTATTTAGAATTTGCCTGCCCGCCATCTTTCTGGCGGGGTGCTTGTAATTTGGGATTTAAACACTTTTATTCTGGCAAAGGAAGAACTAGTAAATAAAAACCCAATGCGGAGGAAATAGAGAATGACGAATGATTGCGAATCCCGGCTCGTTGCTGCCTTCCAGCAACTGCCGGAACTTGTGGCTGATGATCAAAACCTGCTTCGCCGGGGGACCTATCTGACTGTCGAATTTATGGTTGAGATCGGTACGGTGCCGTTTTATCTGTCGATTGCCGGCGGCCGGTTGGCAGCGTTGGAACGTGGGCCGGAATTGATGCGGCCGTGGACCTTTGCCTTTCGCGCTACAGTTGAGGCCTGGAGTCGCTTCTGGCAGCCAATGCCGGAGGCTGGCTGGCACGATATTTTTGCTTTGATGAAACGCAAGGAAGCCCGTGTCGAGGGCGACCTGCGTCCGTTTATGGCAAACCTTCAATACATCAAAGACCTGCTTTCGGCCCCGCGCCGCGTCTTTGAGGGGAGTTGATTATGGCTGTCGAATACGAACCTATCATTGGACGTTACGTCCGTACAGAGATCAACGGCCGGCCTCACCGCCTGTATATCGAGGAGGCCGGGCAGGGCATTCCGCTGGTCTGCCTGCATACCGCCGGTGCCGATGCCCGGCAGTGGCGCCATCTGCTAAACGACACCGAGGTTACTCAGCATTTTCGTGTGTTGGCTTTCGATCTGCCCTGGCATGGAAAATCCAATCCTCCCGACGGCTGGCACAACGAGGAATATAGACTGACCACCGATGGATATACCGAAATCATCCGTACTTTCTGCCGCACCTTAGAACTCGATAAGCCGGTTGTGATGGGATGCTCGATCGGCGGCCGCATCGTTCTCAACCTGGCGATCAAACATGCCGCCGAATTCCGTGCCCTGATTGGCCTGGAGGCCGCCGATTTTCAGTCACCGTGGTACGACACATCGTGGCTGAACCGGCCCGATGTTCATGGCGGGGAGGTTTGTGCCGCTTTGGTTTCGGGACTGATGGCACCGCAGAGTCCCGAGGCTACACGTCAGGAGTCGCTCTGGCATTACATGCAGAGCGGTCCGGGAATTTTCAAGGGAGACCTTTATTTTTATCGGGTAGACGGCGATCTGCGCGAACAGGTCGGTCATATCGACACCCGTGTCTGTCCGCTTTTCCTGCTGACCGGCGAATACGATTTCTCCTGCACACCCGAGGATACGCTGCGTACCGTGGAACAGATTCCCGGTGCCGAGGTTACGGTCATGGAACAGCTGGGTCACTTCCCGATGAGCGAGAATCCCGAACAGTTCCGCCGTTACATCTTACCGGTGCTTGAGAAAATTCGGACCCTGCCAATCGAATAGTAGATAAAACCTGAATATGCTATTTTTCAGGGCGGATTAATTAGAGGTAATCAAATGAACGGTACAGAATATATACTCCAGGGAGGGGTAGATTTACACACGCATGCCGGCCCGGATTTCTACGACCGATCCGTGGATCTGATCGAGTTGGCAGAAAACGCCAAAAAAGAGAAGATGGCCGCTGTTGTTCTCAAAAACCACTTCTGCCCAACATTTTTTGCAGCGCAACAAGTGGCTAAAAAGGTACCGGGAATCCGTGTGTTCGGCGGTCTCGTGTTGAATAAATATGTGGGAGGACTTAATGTCGACGCAGTTGACCTGGCCGTCAAAGCCGGAGCGAAGATTATCTGGATGCCCACCCTTTCAGAGGCCAACCATCTTGTTTACTATGGTGCCAGTGATTTCAAGGCCCAAAAAGCAAAAACGCCGCTTCGCCAAGAGGGGGGCGGCCTGACAATATGTGAGAACGGTCGGCTGAAGCCGGGGGTCTTTGAAATCCTGGAGGTTATCGCGGACAGTGACGCTATTTTGGCTACCGGACATATCTCAAATTCTGAAGCCCTCGTTCTGGTAAGGGAAGCCGCGGCGCTGGATATAAAAAGAATACTTGTTACCCATCCTGATGACAAGGTCAGCGCGATTTCAGAAGCGCAACAAAAGGAACTGATCGGACACGGGGCGATTCTCGAAAAGTGCCTGATTACCACAATGCCGGGGTGGGGCAACCTGACAATAAAACAGATTGCGGACAGTATTCGCAACCTCGGGGCCGGGAACTGTGTCATCGTCACCGATTTCGGTCAGGCCCATCACGAGATTCCCACCGAAGGCCTCAAACGGTTTGTTAAAGGGCTATTTGAAAGTGGAATCACTCGCGAAGAAATACAGGTGATGCTGTGTAAAAACCCCTGTAGTTTGTTGGGAATTGATCACTGAATCTAGGGTTGTTTGCCAGATCATATTTCTGTTTCTTCATCTATTCCATTCAAAGTTCGATGTTGGACGTTCGATCCGCCAAAGGCCGACAAGTGCTTGCTCGCCTCCGGCGAGTTCGATGTTCATTTCTTTAGTCCCTTGCTATCTTTCCTCAAATGAAACCAGCCGGGTTGCCAGCGGGGTGTTACGACTACCGCGGACTTGAATGTTACCATTGATAACCACGCATGATATTCCGGGAATGTCGCCGCGAGATATGGCGCCGAGAGCATCTTTTGCCATCGAACCGAAAGGCGCATCCAGGGCGATAAAATCTGCCGGTTTGTCTACCGCAACGGTACCGGTGTTGAGCCCAAAAATTCTGGCGTTGTTTCCGGTGGCCAATGCAATTGATTCCTCGGGGCGTATGTCCCCCAAGGAAGATAGCTCACAAATCGTTTTCAATATTGCCAGTGGCATTACGCCGGTCCCGGTTGGTGTGTCACTGCCAATACATACTCTGTCGAGGGCATTGTGGTGACGGGCAGCATCGAGCAAGTTTAATGCCGATCGAAGATTGCCGGCCTGCACGATCTGGAGGGCCATCTCGCTTTCATCTATGATTCGAACAACGCCCTCATCGTCTAATGACGTTGTGCCACCGTTGATGTGACCACAAACGTCCACGGCGAGGTGAAGCAGGACTTCATGGTCTATCGGGATGGTTCCCGGAACCGAAGCCCCACCGCTATGGCTCATGACACATAATCCATATTTTTGGGCATTGCGAACCTCAGGCTTTCCATCGCGGGGATCGGTATACGCGCCAAAGCCAAATTTCGCATAGCGTAATCCAATATCGGCCATCTCCGCAAAATCAGCTTCTGTCAGACCCGGCTCCAATATGACGGAACCTGCATTGACATTCATTCCGCAGGGTTGAAAATTCTGAAAGCATTTAAAGGCTGTTATAGCCAGTGCCTTGGCAGCCACAGGATCGTGTGGCCGTCCGGGGGCATGTACACCTTCGCCGGCTGAAACAACGCTGGTAATTCCACCATGGACATAAGAGTCTAAAAAATCAATTTGCTTTTGTCTGGGAGTATAGTCTCCGATCACGATATGACAGTGTGAGTCGATGAGTCCGGGGATGATGGTCGTGTCTTTGGCATCTATAACGATATCGGCTTCGGTGACATCCAGTTTTTTGCCTATGGATGATATGAGGCCATTTTCGCAAATAATGGAATCGGCATCTAGAACAGGCTTTTTAAAGTCACCGGAAAGCAATTTACCTATATTAACAACAGCCAGCTTTTTGTTTTCCATTTGAATCCCTGTCAGCATTACATCCTGCTTAAGTTATCCAGACTTTTGCTCCTAAATACCATCTCTGATATGTGAGAAAAGATCATCATCGAGAGTCCTTGGGTTTGTTTTTGTGCGTCGCGTCTGGACCAGTGTGTTTTCCAGCAGTTTTTCGGCATCCTCCTTGCCGAGTCCTAATTCCGAAGGGCTGGAGGGAAAATCGAGATCTTTGATAAGATCCCGGAGTTTTTTAAGAAAAATTTTCCCGCCAGCATTCAAAGCGGCAGTTTCATCGATCCCGCACATGATGTTTGCCAAAATAGCATAATCTTTTTCACAGACTTTAAAATTGTAGCTCAGACCGATATTCGTGCAGGCGGCAAGGCAAACGCCATGGGGTGCATCGACCATACCCCCCACAGCAGAGGCCAGAGCATGGACCAGACCCAGACCGCTATGGCTGAACGCCAGGCCCGCCAAGTGTGACCCTGTGGACATATCCAGGCGTGCACCGCGATTGCGTCCTTCAGATACGGCGCGTCGATAGGATCTCCAAATATAACCAAATGCCTCCAGAGACAGACCGCGGCTGAAAGGATTGCTTCCCTGGTAAAGGATGGGGCGCTCTGGTACTTCAGAATGGGGACGAGCGATGAAACTTTCGCACGCATGCATCAGTGCGTCGTATCCTGAGTTTCGTGTAACCTCTGGCGGAAGATCCATGGTTAGCTCTGGATCGACAATAGAGGCGGCCGGTCGGATATATTCAGATGAGACCCCGCGCTTGACCCCGGAAATGGTAAACACCGTGGTCTGGGTGTTTTGTGAACCTGTTCCGGAGGTTGTGGGCACGCAAACTACCGGGATTACCGGGTCCGGGACCGAACCTTCTCCAAGATAGTCTCCCAGCGAACCCCCGTGGGTCATGATGATCGCCATTGCTTTGGCGAAATCCATGGAACTGCCGCCGCCGAGACCCAGCAGGGCATCGAAATCGCTGCCAAAATGTTCCTTTTGCGCGTCAATATCGCTACTGCGGAATTCGGCAGGAACGCCCGTAAACAGCTCACAAGCGATGGTACCTTTCAACATATCGACTACCCGCTCAAGGATGCCACTGTCTGCGATCTGTGGATCGGTGATGATGAGTAGGTGTTTGACACCTCTGGAATCCAGGATCTCAGGCAGTTTGTTCAGGGCGCCAAAACCCAGAACAGACGGAGCGGGTGAAAATGTGATCGTTTCAGACATGCTGTTATCCTCCTTTTTATTCAAAAATAGAAAACTTGGTCTTCTGGGCCCGGATTCTTTACTATGCCGTTACCCTCGTAATAAATCAAACAATTCCTGCAGAGCATCGGTTTGATCCAGATCGAATAGCCTTTGCAGAATCTGCTCACTTTTGCTTGTGTCCATGGCGCCGGCACACAGGGCTCGATATTTGGCGACCACATCATCTTTTGTCATTGGATTCTTCATATTGCCTTTGGGGTAAATGACTTGATTTTTTAGCATTCCCCTGGTTTTGGTTTCCAACACTGCAATAGAGGCCAGGGTTCCGGGATACTTTGCGTTTAACAATGGGTCGTCCTCGATTTCAATACGCGTCATCATATCCTTAACCTGGGGGTCGTCCAGTCTTTCTTTAGTGAATTGCTTCAAGGAGACCTCTTTGTCGATAAGGGCCAGCGCCACTGAGAAAGGAATGCTGAGCCGGGCTGCTAGCGGCGTTTCAGGTTCATAATTCTGACCCTGTCCTTTGGCCGTGCTCGAAACTGTCAGCCGTACCTTCATTATTTCAGAATATTCGACATCGTGCTCTTCGATCAACTCCAGAACCGCCTGAATGGCTGAATGGCTGATGAGAATAGTTGGGTAAGCCTTGAGGCTGTTTGTCGTAATTTCGTATGGTTTTCCCAATCCTTCAATGATTTTCTCAATGTCCGGTTCTTCAGATAACGCACGACAAAAACCGGTGGGGTATTCTAAAATACCTTTGGGCCCGTTGGCGCCCTTGAGGACCAGCAGGGTTAGCATCACCCCTTGCATGGCTGCAAATCCGGGGTGAAGGCTTTTTGAGTAATCGCCTTTGTCGATACAGTACCGAAGTCCGCCGGCCTGATCGGCAGTCAAACCAAGGGCATACTCTGTCTGTAGCGAATCCAAACCCAACAGTTTGGATGCCGCGGCCGCAGATGCAAGTGAACCAAAAGTGCTCGTGGGGTGCCAAAATCTGTAATGAGACGGCATCATCCGTTTTCCGACGCTGCCACCCACTTCAAAACCGATTATAAATGCTTCGAGCAATGCAGGTCCTTCGGTCTGGAGTTTTTCCGCCATGGCAAACACGGTGGGGACCAATGAGGCGCTGAAATGTGAAATCGACCCCATATGGGTGTCATCAAAGTCAATGGAGTGGACCATGGTTCCGTTGACCAGCGCGGCAAAGGGGGCAGATGTCATCAACCCCTTCATAAATACACTGGATTCGGGTTTTCCACCGAGTTCCTTGATCAGCTCAACGATCCATTCACATTCTTCCCTGGCTTCAATATGCCCGGCGATACAACAGCCAAGGGTATCGATGATCGTCAATTTTGCGAGCTCCCGGATATCCGGAGAAATACTTGAATATGAATGATTGACAACAAACTGAGCCAGTTGCTTTGTAACTTCCATTGCATCCTCTCTTTATTCAAGTGATAAAAGGTTTCGCCCGTTCGCCTGTTTGCCGGTGAAAAAAATCAAACCTTTGCCTTTTTCCCGGGCTCAACAAGCTCAATCCCGCTGTAAGCGGGACAAACCTGTTATTACGCTTTAAGCTTAAAATCGTCAACCCAGTTTATTGCCATCCGGGCCACAAAATAATACCCAATTGCGCAAAGCGTGCGCAGGGTCAGTAACCTCTTGCATTTTATTTGTTCAGTGTTATATAGAGCCGGGATTGCCTATGTATACTATTTAATTAAGGAGGAATAAATGGTAAACGAGTTTAAATTTTCGGGTATCATCCCCGCCAACCTTCTTCCATTCAAGCGTGATTACTCAATAAATGAAAAGGACTACCGCAGGCATCTGAGCTGGCTGGCCGATGTTTCCGGCGTCACCGCTGTTGTCGTGAATGGCCATGCGGCGGAAGTGGCATCCCTTTCCAGGGAGGAGCGTCGGCGAGCCCTGGCCACCGGCCTGGATGAGGTGGGATCACGTGTGCCCCTAATTTCGGGTATTTATACTGATGGAACGCTGGAGGCTGTGGATTTAGCCAGGGACGCAAAAGAAGAAGGGGCAAGCGGGCTGTTGATATTTCCCCCCACGCTTTTTATGTGGGGCGCCAGGTTGCGTCCGGAGATGGCGTACGGTCATTTTGCCACCATCGCCGAAGCGGTAGATCTTCCCATGGTTGTTTTCCAGTATCCTCCCAGCCAGGGGATCGGATATGATGCCGATACTCTGGTAAAACTGACCGAAATACCTCAGGTTGTTGCGGTGAAGGAGTGGAGCAACGATATCGTCGTTTTTGAAGAAAATCTGCGCGCCCTTCGGGCGACGGGCCGTCCCGTGGCCATTCTGTCCAGCTACTCAATGTCCCTTTTCGCCAGCTTTGTTCTCGGTGCCGACGGTGCCATATCCGGAATGGGCAGCGTGACCGCAGACATCCAGGCCGAGCTTTTCGAACGGGTTCAGAAAGGCGACCTGGAAGGGGCCCGCAGCGTAAATGATCGTCTCTATCCGCTCGTTCGTGTTTTCTATAAGCAACCGTTTGTCGACATGCACAATAGGATGAAGGAGGCTCTGGCCATTCTGGGCCGGATAGAGGATGCAGTTGTTCGCCCGCCCCTGCAACCGATCACAGAAGACGAGCGGGAACAGATCCGCCGGGCGCTTATTCAAGCAGGCCTCATGACTG
>JASFPE010000232.1:0-8781 GCA_050116155.1 Desulfobacterales bacterium | reverse complement strand
TGTGGAGTGGGGTGATTTGGATTTCTTAATCATTGATTCGCCTCCCGGAACCGGTGATGAGCCCTTGACTGTTGCCCAGACCATATCGGATGCAAAGGCCATCATCGTTACGACGCCCCAGGAAATATCGCTGGCAGATGTTCGCAAATCGATCAATTTCTGTACGGCCGTCAAGCTGCCGATCTTTGGTATTATCGAAAACATGAGCGGGTTTGCGTGCCCGAATTGCGGTGAAATGATCGACCTCTTCGGCACCGGCGGCGGAGAGAAAACAGCACAGGAATTCGGCCTGACATTTCTGGGACGAATTCCCTTTGATCCCAATATGGTTGTTTGTGGCGATTCAGGCATATGTTATCAAAAAGCTCATGCGGATTCCAGAATATCACAGGCTCTGGTTGAGATTGCGGAGAAGATGGCTGAACTCGTATAGCATAATATTGTGACACTTAAATTACTGAAGGAGACGAAATGATGAAAGTAGCCGTGAGTTCATCCGGGAGAGATTTAAGCGCTCAGCTTGACCCCCGATTTGGAAGGTGCAAATATTTTTTAATTATCAACACGCAAGATATGAGTTTTGAAGTTTTCGAAAATGAAAATGCCGCCCTCGGCGGCGGCGCCGGCATTCAATCGGCCCAGTTTGTGGCTTCCAAAGGCGCCAAAGCCGTGATTACCGGAAATTGCGGCCCCAATGCGATGCAAACTTGCTCGGCAGCCGGTATCCAAGTGTACGTCGGGCAGTCAGGATCAGTGAAAGACATTGTGGATAAGTATAAAAATGGCGAGCTGACGCCCACCACCGAAGCCAGCGCGCCTCCTCACGCCGGTATGGGTGGAATGGGCATGGGACGTGGAAAAGGTATGGGACGCGGCAGAGGAATGGGCCAAGGCGGTGGTATGGGAGGCAGAGGAGGGTCTGGCCGGTAAAGCCCGAAAAATAACCATTTTTTTATTTCGAGCTTAGAATTTCCGGTGTATGCAGCGGAGGGAGTTTTTACAATGATCATTAGTATCGCCAGCGGCAAGGGGGGCACAGGAAAAACAACGGTTGCAACCAATCTTGCTTTATCGGTGGGATCGGCAGTTCAACTGCTGGATTGTGATGTTGAAGAGCCCAATGCGCACTTATTTATGCATCCGAATTTTGATCAAACTGAAACGGTCACTGCCCCGGTTCCAGAAGTCGATATGAACAAATGCACGCTTTGCGGAAAATGCGGAGAAATATGCCAGTTCAAGGCCATTGTGGTCGTGGGGGAAACGGTTTTGCCTTTTGAGGAACTCTGCCATAGCTGCGGTGGATGCATGGCGGTCTGCCCCGAAAAGGCCATCACCGAGAAAGGCCGGGAACTGGGTGTCATCCAAAAAGGCCATTGCAATGGGATCGAATTTATCCACGGAAAATTAAGAGTGGGTGAAGCCATGTCTCCACCTCTGATCAAGGAGGTTTTATCCTATACCGACCCGGCCAGACTAACCATTGTGGACGCACCGCCGGGAACCTCCTGCCCGGTGATCGAATCCATGAAACCTGCCGATTTTGTTTTGCTGGTTACCGAACCCACGCCTTTTGGCCTTTACGATTTAAAGCTGGCCGTGGGCGCCGTTAGAATACTTAATATTCCCTGCGGATTGGTCATTAACCGCTCTGATCTGGGAGATACAAAAGTAAGAGAATATGCAGATCGGGAAAATTTACCGATACTCATGGAAATACCTTTTGATCGGCAAATTGCCGAGGCCTATTCCAGGGGAGATATGATAGTGGAAGTGATGCCGGAGTGGAAGGAAAGATTCCTGGGGCTTTATGAAAAGATTATGGACCGTGTAAATTGAAATCAAGCGACATGCAAGCAGATGATTTCTATTAATTGCCTTGAAGTCAACGATAAGAGGAAGTATTTAACCTACTATTTCACGAAAGCCGAAATGCTGTAGATTGCAGACCATGAAAGAATTAATCGTTATCAGCGGTAAAGGCGGAACCGGTAAGACCAGTTTAATGGGGGCGTTTGCGTATCTGGCCGAAAATAAGATCCTCTGTGATGCGGATGTGGATGCGGCCGATCTTCATCTGCTCATGGATCCCCAAGTCAGAAAGCGGCACGACTTTCAATCGGGCAATACGGCCGTCATCGATCAAGATCGATGCACCGAATGCGGACAGTGTTTTGATTTGTGCCGCTGGAAGGCCATCAGCGCTGATTTCAAAGTCAATCCCATTGAATGCGAAGGCTGCGGTGTTTGCGTTCATTTTTGCCCTGAAAAGGCCATTGATTTTCCGGAAAATACCTGCGGGGAATGGTACCTTTCAGACACCCGCTTTGGCCCCATGGTGCATGCGCGCCTGGGTATTGCGGAGGAAAATTCCGGCAAGCTGGTAACCCTGGTACGCCAGGAAGCCCGCAAAGTGGCTGAAGAAAAAAATCTGAAGCTGATTCTGAGCGATGGCCCGCCCGGAGTGGGATGCCCGGTAATTGCATCCATCGGCGGGGCCAGTGCCGTGCTCATCGTCACCGAACCCACCGTTTCCGGCAAACACGATATGGAACGGGTTGCGCAGCTGGCGGCCCATTTTAAGGTCCCTGCCTTGATTTGTGTGAATAAGTTTGATCTGAATTTAGAGCTGACCCAGAATATTGAAAACTTCGCCAGGCAAAAAGAATTATCCTGCGTGGGCAGAATCCCGTTTGACCAGATTTTCACCCGGGCCATGGTCCAGGGTCAAACAGTATTCGAATACAATACCGAATCCAAGGTGGGTCAGGCAATCAAGCAAATCTGGCACAGCCTTGCTGAAAAACTTCAGCTATGAATATTTTATCCGTACGAACCGAAGAAAGTCTCACTCTAAACTCACAAGGGAAAATCATTAAATCTATTTAATTCGGAGGAAAATTACTATGAAGTTTGCGATACCATTAGCCGAGGGAAAACTCACCGCTCATTTTGGACACTGTCAGGAATTTGCAGTAGTTGAGGTTGAAGACAACCAGATTAAAAACAAAGAAACCCTTGTTCCGCCGCCCCATGAACCCGGCGTGCTGCCAAGATGGCTGCATGACCTGGGTACCGATGTGATTATTGCCGGCGGAATGGGTGCCAGGGCTATAGATCTTTTTGCTCAAAATGACATAAAAGTGATCGTCGGTGCTCCTGCGCTGACGCCTGAAGAGCTTATTAAACAGTATCTGGACGATACGCTCGTAGCCGGTGCGAATGTCTGTGATCATTAAAATGGAACAGAAAAAATTTGATTTCTGGCAGGATCATTCGGCGCATTACCTGGAGATGGCCTTTCGCACCGATCGGCGAGAGGTGATCAAACAGCCGGATGGTTATGGGAAGAGAACCGGAGACTGTGGCGACACCGTCGAAATGTATTTGACCGTCAGTAAAGATCGAATTCAGTCCGTTTCGTTTGAAACCAACGGCTGCCTGAGCACCAGCGCCTGCGCCAACACGGTGGCCGAGCTGGCAAAGGGAAAGCAAGTCGAAGAAGCCTGGCAGATCACTCCCGATGATGTGATTGATTACCTGGAAACTCTGCCGCCGCAAAATACCCACTGCGCTGAGCTGGCGGTGGGGGCTTTTTATCTGGCCTTAAGAAATTACCAGGAATTTAAACGCGATTCCTGGAAGAAGTTGTATCGGGAAAAGTGAAATATTCAAAACAGATCAGATAGCCTCAACATAACTAAAACTAAAGGGGAAATTACCAGATGCCGATTTATGAATACCGCTGCCATGATTGCGGCGTGACATCCGAATTTCTGATTGCATCCACAGGAAATGAAACCGTACGCTGTCGAAATTGCAACAGCCTTAAGTTGGAGCGGCTGATGTCGGCGGCGTCTTTTATCGGTTCAGCTCATAAAAGGACACCCGGCCATACCTGCTGCGGGCGGGAAGAACGCTGTGAAACTCCGCCTTGCTCCGCAGGGGATGGCTGCAGTCGGCATTGAGCGTGCACGCAAGCATCGGCAGTATCTGCAAGAAAGTAACAAACCTGTTACACTTGCTGGGGGTTGTGAACTGCAGCTTAAGGCTTTGACAACTGGAGAGCCTGACCCGATCACATTTGTGAACATCTATCGTATGGCAATTGCATGAATCTATGGGTCATATATCTAATAACGGGGAGGAACCTGAAATGGCAGAAGAAAAAAAACCATCCGCAACCAAGGTAAAGAAACTGGCTGATCCGGTGGCGGCCTCCATCGATGAGGCAACCCAAGAGATGATCCAGCGCTCCCATGAGCTGGATGTCGAAACCGCCTTTGATAGAGCCATAACGTTAAGACCCTGCAATATCGGCACTCAGGGAATCTGCTGCAAAAACTGTGGCATGGGACCCTGCCGTCTTCCCATGCCCAAAAGCGGTATTGAAGGCGAAGACACCCGCAAAGGCATCTGCGGCGCCACGCCCAATACGATTGCCGCGCGCAACTTTATCCGCATGATTGCCGGCGGTGCTGCTGCGCATTCGGATCACGGCCGTGCGGTGGCCGAAGTTTTTATGTCCGCCGCCAGAAAAGAAACCGATGCGTATCAAATCAAGGATACCCGCAAGCTGGTGGAAGTCGCCACAGCTTTAGGTGTAGAAACGAAGGTTGACGTCGAAGGCGAAAAATTGGACCGCGATATTGATGAAATTGCCCTCGAAGTTGCGGAAAAAGCCTTAAACGAATGGGGCAAAGCCGAAGGAGAAGTTCTCTATTTGAAAAGAGCACCGCAACCCCGCTATGAGCTCTGGAAAAAGCACGGTGTTCTGCCCCGAAACATCGACCGGGAGATCGTTGAAATCATGCACCGGACGCACATCGGTGTCGATCAGGATTATAAAAACCTGATGAAACAGGGAACCCGCGCTGCGATTGCCGACGGCTGGGGAGGTTCGATGCTGGCCACCGATCTGCAGGACATTCTGTTCGGCACGCCGTATCCATTGGCCTCAGAGGCCAATCTCGGCGTGATGAAAGAAGATATGGTCAACATCATTATACACGGCCATGAGCCGGTGCTGTCTGAAATGATCGTGGCGGTGGCGCAGACCAAAGAGATGCAGGATTTAGCAATATCCAAGGGGGCCAAGGGAATTCAGCTGTCCGGCATCTGCTGTACGGCCAATGAAATCCTGCAGCGTCACGGTGTGCCACTGTGCGGCACCTTTTTGCAGCAAGAGCTGGCGATTATCACCGGGGCCTGTGATGCCATGGTCGTCGACATTCAATGCATCTTTCAGAACCTTGCCAATGTGGCCAAGTGCTTCCACACCAAGCTGATTACCACCCACCCGATTGCCCGCATGGAACAGGATAATGTCATTCATATCGAATTTGACGAACACCACGCCCTCGAAGATGCCGAAAGGATTGTCAGGCTGGCCATCGACAATTTTGAAAACCGGGGCGCGGAAGTGATGATACCCAGAAAAAAATCTCCCATTGTGGCCGGATTTGGTGTGGAATCCATCGAATATCATCTGGGCGGCACGTTTCGCGGCTCGTACTACACATTGAACGATAATATCATCAACGGCCGCATTCGGGGTATCGGCGGGGTTGTCGGCTGCAACAACGTCAGAACCCGCCACAATGAGGGCCATATCACAGTGGTCAAGGAACTGATTAAAAACGATGTCATCGTTTTGACCACCGGCTGTAATGCCATTGCCTGTGCCATGGAAGGCTTGCTGACTCCCGAGTCGGCCAAGGTCTTCTGCGGTCCGGGGTTGGCAGAGGTGTGTGAAACCGTCGGTATACCGCCTGTGCTGCATCTGGGCTCCTGCGTGGACAACAGCCGGATTCTTCTGGCCGCCACCGAAGTGGTCAAGGCCGGCGGGTTGGGCAATGATATCTCGGAGCTGCCGGCCGCCGGCAGTGCACCGGAATGGATGAGTGAGAAAGCCATCAGTATCGGCCATTATTTCGTGGCCTCCGGGGTGTATACTGTTTTTGGCGTAACCCTGCCGGTTTCCGGTGCGCCGGTTTTTAAAGACTATATTTTCAAGGAATTCGAGAAACTATACGGCGGCATGTGGGATCTGGTGGCAGACCCCGTCGAACACGCCCGCAAAATGATTGACCATATTGACCGCAAACGCAAGGATCTGGGCATCGACAGGGCCAGGGAAAGGGTCATGGTGGATATGGCCGACCGCAGAACACTCGAAGCCATGTAAATGTCGCATTTAATCCGGTGAGTATTTTGTCCGCCCCCCTGCCGAGCAATCCCGCTCCAAGCGGGATCATCGGACACCAAACGGGGTTTTGAAACAACTACTGATTATATTTTTGATTTAAGAAGCATGGAATAATATTTAAGGCCTCAGAGGAAGCAATTATGCCAAAGACTTCGGAAGTTAAACAATTGGTCAATGTGGGCATTATTGCAGCGTTTGCCACGCTATCTTTTATCGGCACCCTGGTGATTCGAATTCCCATTCCTGCCACCGGAGGTTATTTTAACCTGGGGGACACCTTTGTGATGATCGCGGCACTGCTTTACGGGCCGCTCATTGGCGGATTGGTCGGCCTGATTGGGCCGGCCATGGCTGATGCCGTGGGTTACCCGCAGTTTATTTTGGCAACCGCCGTGGTAAAAGGTCTTGAAGGAGCGCTGGTGGGTATCATCGGCGGTCACTCGACTGGCGGAACCATGGTCAGACCGGTGCTGGCGCTTCTGGTTGGCATTGCCACCATTGTTATCGGGTATTTTGTATTTGAGGCTTTCATCTACCCCTTGCTCGGGAAGACGATCCCCTTTTTCAAGGTGACAACCTTAGAAGCCGCGCTGGCAGAAATATTGCCCAATTTAATGCAAGGCGTCATCAGTGCCTTAATCGCCTTCGGTATCTGGCGGGTTTTTCGCGGAAGAGCCAAAAGCTAAAAAACCGGATTCGAGGAAGCTAGATTTTGTCTGAGCCCAAGGCGCTAGCTGGTTCAAAAGCTGCATTTTTCTATCAGTCCACCTGGACAAGATTCAATCACTATAATTACAAAGTGAGGCGATGAAGTATTCACTAAAATTGTGCATGCATGCCTCCTGGCAAAACGTGTGGTGTTTTGTTAGGAGTTTCCCATTTGATTTTGTTGTCATTCCTTCCCGGTTAATGCATTGACCATTTTATTTCAGGAAAAGAAGAAAGAGAAGGAGGAAAGCCATGCAGGAGATGAACAGAAGAGAGTTTATGAAGACTGTGGTCATCGGCGGGGCCGCTTTAGGGGTCGGGAGTGCTGTTTGGCATAAACCCTTAGAAGCTCTCGCAAATGGCAAGTATGACATCGGCCAGTGCAAGAGTGTAAAGATAACGGCTGTTTCAGAGAATGGTTGGTATGACGACACATTAATTCTGAAGCAATTGAAGGCCCATGGGTTAAAAAACAGCCAATGGACAGGATCCTGGGACCCGGGAAACGCCGCAGGAAGTTGTTCCTTGATAGATGTCGAGCTATTGGATGGGAGTCACCACAAGTTCCTTCTTGATACCGGCTGGAACAGATATTACATGAATCAATGCTTTAAGAGGGAAGGGGTTGATAAGATGCTCCAAAGTGGTGAAATTGAGTTTCTTTTCATAAGCCATGAGCACGTCGATCATTTGTTTGGCTTGGAAGCAACCTTACAATACAACCCTCAAATAAAAATGATTATTCCAAGCACATTCTACCCGGAAGGAATGCATTTTCTGAATGGGGCAACCTTTAATCAGTGCAATGCCGTGAACAGGATTTCACATCAAGGAGAGCTGGTTAAGTTGAAACTTGGCACCATAAATAAACTTTATCCCGGTGTTGCGGCCGTTAACTTTGATTGCCACCCAATTATCAGGGTAAGAGGAGAGGCATCTCTCTATTTCAATGTCAAGGATAAAGGAATGGTCCTTGTGACGGGTTGCTGCCATCAGAACTCGATAACCTTTGCAAATTTTGCCAGAGACAAGATCGAAAGTGGTAACAAGATGTACGGTATCTATGGTGGTTTGCATATTGCCGCATTTGGACCGATAGATCCGAAGAGGGAATTTATCATAAAAGAGTTGGGTAAATATAACTTTGAAAAGATTGCATGTAATCACTGTACGGGTTTAGCCGCGGTTAAGAGGATGATTGAACTCGGGTACCCGGTAGTTAAGGGGACCGCCAGATACGGGTCTCGGAGTGAATTATTTGTTGGCAATGGAGATCAAGTGGTTTTCGCCTAAAGCTTTAAGCCACTTTACCTGCCGACAATGCGTCATCAGCCAGGCGGGGTAAAATCAGATTTACCCCGCTGCTGAGACGGCAATTTTCAATTCAGAGATCGTTCTGTTGCGGTGGTGCAAGCCAATTGAGAATTAAGGGGCAGGTCAATACCGCCCCTTAATGCATTGAGTATCATGCAGTCTCCCGTCGCTGCAGTCCTGATTTAAGATTCCCCGGAAGGTTTCTTTTCCAATTCCTCAATTCGTTTGTTGATCGCATCCAATGATTTTTTCATGTAATTGGCGTCCGTCTTTAGCATGTCCATCTCATCGGCTGCACTCATCGGATAAGCCGGGGGAACAGCAGCAGGATACCATCCGTATCCTCTGCCGTAACCACGACCCCAACCCATACCTGGGCCGTAACCACCTCTGAAACCTCGTCTTAAGGCAAGGCCGCGACCGTAGCCGAAACCGCCGGCATAATCAGGAATCGTCCCAGCTGTTGCCGGGTTGCATCGACCCCTGGCGCCGCCGGTCATGGGTCCGGCGCCCATGGGTCCTGTTCTGTCAAATCCTGGCATAGGACCACC
>JASFPE010000231.1:0-8782 GCA_050116155.1 Desulfobacterales bacterium | reverse complement strand
TTTAAAGGGGGCCACCAATACCACGAGATCAATTGTATTATCCGCCAGATCGATGTCACCTTCACAGGCAAGTCCCATCGATGTACCATCCAGCGAGCATTCCTCCATAACAAGTTTTTTACCTTTGAAATTGGCCTTGATATTCATCGAGTTGTAGGCAAAACCTTCTCCAACCAAATCCGGTATCTGGCCTCGATAAATCTCGGTGACATTCAGAATCGCCAAGATCTTGGCCAGTATTCCGAAACGATAAATTCTTCCGTGATCCGCAGAGAAATCCAGCTCTCCCGAATAATACCGTGCCGGTGATTCCGGTTTCGCTTTTGCCGTAATTTTACCTTCGAGGTCGAATTTACCGGAGGCGGATGCTTTTTGATTGGATAAGCAGGAAAGGGCTGATTCTAAATTCTTATTGCTTGAGTTTGGAACGACATAAAACTCCAGACCCTGGTAGGTGGCTTTCACCATGCCACTTAGCGCTATTTCGCACAGTTTGGCGTGTTGTACGGCCACCAGCATCTCCTGAGGCGTAAGGGATACATCCGCCTGAATCGGTTGAAAAACATAATCGTTATAGGTGAACTTTTCGGATTTAATGGCAAGGTTTAGGTGGATATTCGATTCCCCGGCATCCTCAACATCACCATTGTCTTTTTGATAGGCATATTCGATAATCTTATCAATGCGACCCCAATCGATGCTATTCAGGGAAATATTCATGTCAACCGCAAAGGTTTTCGGTGAAAAGAATATATCCCCGATAAGCCGTATTTTGCTTTCTTCCCACTTTAAATGGGTTGTTCCGAGTTTGATGCAATTATGCGGTGCTCCGGCATAATCCCTCTGGGTTAGAATAAACTTTCCATGCGTTAATGTGATGGGCTCATCCAGGAAAGCCGATTGTATTACGATGTCCTTCATATCTCCGGTTGAAAACAGGCGCCAATCCCCTGGGCGATTCAGAGGGCCGCTTAATTCTATGTCATTTAGCGTGACCATGCCCTGTGGGGTGCGAAAATCCGAGATCTTATCGCGGAGACCATCAAAGGATGATAGCCAAGGCCAGACTTCATTTAAGAAAACAGTTGCTGATTCTAATTTGGCTTCTATGGTGTTTGCTTTATCCCAAATCAAGGTGGAGGATAGCTGCTGAAAGGTTGACTTTCCGAAACCTATATTAAACTTGCTGAAGCGCATGCGCGTGTCCTGCCAGGAAAACTGTCCGCTATCGATCCGGATCGAATCGGGAAATCGTTTCCAGTTTAATACGGACTTGCTCAGCTTGCCAACCAGCGTCAGATCACGGCTGTGGGGGCCTGAAAGATCTCCTTTCATCAACAAGGTGTTAAATACCAATGCGCCGTGTATCGGCTGAAATTCTTTGAGGCCAGGCTTTAGTGCGTCAAACGCTAAAAGCCAGGAATACAGCGCATCTGCCTGGATTTTTACCGGACCCGCCTGTATCATCATCGTTGGATGTTTGCCCCAATCAAATTTTGCTTCGACATGTGAAAATGACGATTTTCCAATGCTCGCATTCACATTTTTTACATGAATTTGTGTCTCCTGGCAGTCGAATTGGCCCCCTATGATCTGTATTCGATCCGGCAGTCTGGCAGCACCTATCCTAAGGTTATCAAATTCTCCCCTGGATTTTACCTGCCAATTTCGAGGTTCAAACAATGGACCCTCCAGGTTTATGTCCATAAATCGGACAATCCCTTCGGCCTCCGAGATATTGCGTAGCTCACCTTGAATCGTATCTAAAGACACCAGCCAGGGATAGAATTCTTTCATTTCGAGCTTAACGGTTTCCGCTGCTAACTTTAATCGGGTGGCTTTCTCCCAGTTTAGCGTTGAAGACAGATTTGAGAATAGGGACTCCCCAATGGCCACGTCAAAATTATTGATTCGAAGGCGAAGCCCGTCTAAGAAAAAATGTCCGCCATCAATCTTGATCGGATAGGGGATGCGCTGATAGCGGGCCTGTAGATGAGCTTCGGAGACCTCTATTTTCACATTCTCCTGTCTGGGATCGATATCGAGCACCAATTTTCCCGATGCGGTTCCGTCAACGTCATCGATCAGTGAGAGCTCATTTAAGAAATCTTTATCTCCAACCACTCGGTGAAGCACTGCTGGCAATTGCGATAGATCTGCCTGAACCATGATATCCAGATGGAAGGGGTCGATATCTGAATTGAGTCCCAATTCTAATTTTCCGGCTTGTCCAACTGATTCTCCCATTTGAGCTTTCAGATTTTGTCCCTGCAAAATACCATTTGAGATAACAGCCTTTCCCTCGACCTGATTAAGATCTAAATCCACCTCCGGGATAAATATTTTGCCCTCCAGCATCTGCCCACGGATAATCATATTTTTTTGATCCATCAGATCGGCGATCCGATGCCCTTGTGAACTTAAGGTGATCAAGGGAATATTGCCGCCTTTAATAATAGTGAAAATATCGTTGATGATGCCGATGTTTCCACCGATTTCGAGGGCTAGCTTGCGAATTGAATCCACATCGAATTTTTGCCCTTGCATTTCAAGGGAAACCGATGACTGATTTTGATCGATGATAAGCTCACCGGAAACATTTAACCGGGGAGACAGCAAACCTAATTCTTTCAACGAAACCGTGGCTGTGTTTTTGTTTATCTGCAAACCCCCTTTAATGGTGTTGTCTTTAAGAATCAGGGTGTGGTTTCCCTGAGTCAGCTTCAGGTGCGGAACGGATCCTTCTATGTTGGCCTCAAGCCAATCGGGCCCATGTGTCTCGAAATCGATGATCATGTTTCCCATGGCTTCGGTCATCTTTAGCGCTGAATCCGGAAAAAAATAGTCCGACAGGGCTTGGGGCCGAAATTCGGCTAAGCGAATGGTTCCCTGACTTTTAAACGCCGTTGCATCCATCCAGCCGTTTAGGGTGATGCTGTGCCAAAGGTTTGATTTGCAGGTGAGGTTAAATTTGGTTTTGTTCGCAGGCCGGGTATAAAAGGCCTGGATATCGTGAAACCCAAAGATGCGTTGTTCGCCTTTCAGAAGATTTAGAGATCCGTCTTTAAATCTCATGTTGACACCGCTTAAAATGAATTTGGGTAAAGATAGGATAAGATCATGAACCTTGCGCAGCGATCCGCTGAATGTGAAATCGTCCTTATCCCTGCTCACATCGGATAACGTCTCATTAATTCTTATGGTGTACTCCGGTTTTTCGGCAATCAGCCTGGCCACTCTAAAATTTCCCCAGATGAGCGGCAAGAGTTTAGGATAAATATGCAGGGCGGGCATATCTCCAGAAACACCTGTTGGTGAGGAAAATCTAACCCCACGGGCGATTACACGGGGCCGGGGAAAATAGGCAAGATCAAGTTGCTGATACGCAATGGTTCCAGCGGTATACTGAGAAAACTTTTTCTCGATCAGCTCTTTTACCGTTCCCATTTTAATGAGCTGTGGTGCCAGCAAAGCGCTTAATAGAAACAGAGTCATCAGAAATACCGCAATTGTCAGCAGCCAGACAGTTATACGATTACGTACGATCATCCAGGATATCCTATAATTTGTATACCTTTGAATCGAATCAAAAACGTTGTGCAGTTTGCCGCTTTTATACCTTCTGATTAAAATCTAAAACAAGCTTATAGAATTATTTGTTGCAAGGCAAATGATTATGACATTAACGGAGTTGTCAAGGTTCAAAAGGTTCAAAAGTTCAGGGTTACGGGTTGCGGGTTGCGGGTTGTAAGACGCATTCGCATGATAACCCTGAACCCTGAACGCTGAACCTTTGAACCTATGATTAAGTATTGCAGAAAAACCCCAAAGGTTATACATATTTTAATTTGGAACCGTTAATTGGAGCCGTTAAAATGAAAGCGATGGTGTTAAATCACATATGTAACCTCAAGGAAAATAAGAATCCACTGCAGTTGGTTGAACTGCCCGTTGTTGAAGCCGGGGAGCGCGAAATATTGGTCCGGGTATCAACCTGCGGGGTTTGTCATACAGAGTTGGATGAAATTGAGGGACGCACCCCGCCGTCAAAGTTCCCGATGGTATTGGGCCATCAAGTTGTCGGAGCGGTTGAAAAATGCGGTCCCGGTGCCAGCCGCTATAAGGTCGGAGATCGGGTCGGTATTGCCTGGATTTTTTCTGCCTGCGGCAAATGTGCATTTTGTATCAGCGAAAACGAAAACCTTTGCGAGCAATTTCAGGCTACTGGACGGGATGCCTGTGGGGGATACGCTGAATATATGTCCGTTTTAGAGGATTTTGCTCATTTTATCCCTGATTCATTTAGCGACGCTCAGGCGGCTCCTTTGCTTTGTGCCGGAGCTATCGGTTACCGGTCTCTTCGGTTAAGTGGATTGCAAGACGGACAATCTTTAGGTTTGACGGGATTTGGTGCGTCGGCACATTTAGTGTTAAAAATGACGCGGCACAAATTCCCCAATTCAAGGGTATTTGTGTTTGCCAGAAGCAACCATGAGCGCGATTTCGCCCGTGATCTCGGCGCGTTTTGGGCAGGAGATACCCGAGATCGATCTCCCCAAAAAATAGATTGCATCATTGATACCACCCCGGCTTGGAAACCGGTGGTAGAGGCGTTGGCCAATTTAAATGCTGGCGGGCGGTTGATTATCAATGCCATCCGTAAAGAAGAATTTGACAAGGATTATTTGCTTAAGTTAGATTACCCGGCTCATCTATGGCTGGAAAAAGAGATCAAGAGTGTTGCCAACGTGGCACGAAAGGATGTCGCTGAATTTTTGAAATTGGCCTCTGAAATCCCGATCATACCAGAGGTGCAAGAATTTGCTCTGGAAGAGGCAAATCAGGCCCTCATTGAGCTCAAAGAGCGCAAGATTAGAGGAGCCAAGGTGCTTAGAGTCAGCTAAGTCTCTCTTTCGTGTTTCGGGTTACGTGTCACAAGTTCGAGGTTTCAGGACTAAATAAGTTTCAGGTGTCGGGTGTCAGGTGTCAGGGATTCAGAGCTATCATACGAATGCGTTAGGTTTGAGGTTGGAGGAAAATAATTAAAGGATAAAAATTGAGGGATTTCAAAACCCTTAGCCACGCTCCTCACCGTTTTTGCCTCATACCTTAGACCTCTAACCTAACGCTTTTTACTTTGACTTTGAACCCCATGCCCCATGCTTTAAACCCTGACACCTGACACCTTTTTTGTCTCTTTACTAAAATACTTAAATGCTTATGATATAGTCCAAGCGCAATACCCATAAAAAGGAGGAATCTGGCATGTACAACAAAACGGTCATGGAACATTTTCGGAATCCGCGCAATGTTGGGGTGATTGAGGGTGCCGATGGAATCGGTGAAGTCGGAAATCCTCTGTGTGGTGATATGATGACCATTTATCTGAGGGTTCGTGACGAATGCATCGAGGACATAAAGTTTCAAACCTTTGGATGCGGATCGGCGATTGCAGTCTCGAGCATGTTAACCGAAATTGCCAAAGGCAGGCCCATTGAAGATGCTAAAAGAATAACCAATAAAGATGTCGCCGATGCTCTGGAAGGTCTTCCGAAAAATAAACTTCATTGCTCCAATTTAGGAGCAGATGCTTTGCAGATGGCGATAAAGGATTACGAAGATAGGAAAGCAGGCATCAAACGCGCTGAGCCGAAGCGCAAAGACGAGCATGAGCATTCTCACGGTGATAAATGTTACTGTCCCTATTGCGATATAGAGCTTACCGAAGATGCAACCTTTTGTGATGCATGCCAATCAAGTCTTGAAGAAGAGCACTAGTGTTGTGTCCCGTAGGTAATTTGAGTGTTGGAATTTGGTGCTTTAAAGTTTGGTGCTCGGAATTTTTTATATTCAAAGAAGCAACTATGTTTAGATATCCTGTTCGACATCTGAGGTTTTGAAATCACTCCTAATGCGGATCATTCGAAAGGTAGCGTATATGAAAATTATTAATCTGGATCATATTTCATCCAAACCACTTCTGCCGGAAGTGAAAGAAGCGATGATCGCTGCGATAAATAAGGACTATCATAATCCATCGAGTCAACATAAATCCGGTGAGCAGGCCGCCGAGGTTCTGGAAGCGGCGCGCGAATCAGTTGCTCAACTCATTCATTGCGCGATGTCAAAAGAGATCGTTTTTACATCCGGGGGCACGGAATCGGCAAATCACGCCATCAAAGGGGTGGCGCTTGCCAATGCCGCGAAAGGCAGACACATTATCACATCAAATATTGAGCACAATGCTGTCATCCGAAGCCTCAGAAGGCTGAAATCTGACGGGTTCAACGTCACATCCCTTTCAGTGGATTCAAGCGGTCGGGTGAAGCCTCAGGATGTGGCCGATGCCATTACGGATGAAACCATCCTCGTGTCGATTATGCACAGTAATAATGAAACCGGAACGATTCAGCCGATTGAAGAAATCGGTAAGATTACCCATGCACATAAAGTGATTTTTCATACCGATGCCGCGGATTCGGTTGGTGTCGTACCCATAGATGTGCAGGCGCTTGGCGTTGATTTGCTCAGTTTTGCCTCCAACACCTTCTATGGTCCGACCGGTGTTGGTGGTTTGTATATTCGTCGCGGAACCCGGGTGTTTCCACTGCTGGATGGTGGCATTCAGGAGAACAACAAACGGGCCGGCGCCGAGAATTTAATTGGTATCATTGGAATGGGAAAAGCCGCCGAGCTCGCCCGGCAAGAAATGACATCCCGCTTGAACCATGTGAAGGGCTTGAAAGAAAAGCTACTGAACGAATTACCCAACTATATCGACGAATATATCTTGAATACGCATCCTGAATACAGCCTGCCCAATATGGTGTCCGTATCCATTAAATATATTGAAGGCGAAAGCGTAATGTTGATGCTGGATGACGACGACATTGCGATTTCAACGCGATCTGCCTGCGCCACTGGCTCGCTGCGTGCCTCTCACGTTTTATTATCATTGGGGCTCAGTCATGCGGATGCCCAAGGCACGTTGGTGATATCACTGGGCATTGATAACACCGAGGACGATATACTTGCCTTTTTAAATTCTTTAAAGTCTGTGGTTACCACCCTGCGCGATATCTCACCGTTATATTCAAAGAGTAACCCTTCGTCCCGCTGAAAATGGAGAAAGCGTTTCTATAGTGGTGCCTCTTTTGACCTCGACAATGTCGAATTCGACAATGTTGACTTCGACAATGTCGACTCTGACGATGTTGAGCTTGAATCTTTTTTTGATGTGTTCCGGAGGGGCGTCTATTCTGATGTCAGCACGATAGTCTTATCCCCGAAATCTTGATCGGGTGACGCTGTTGATTGAGGTTGAACGCTGATTTTCAGAGAATGCTTTCCGATATGAACCTCATCACTATCATTGAGGATGGCTTTGGCGATGCGTTTGTTGTTGAGAAAGGTTCCATTGGTACTGTTGAGGTCTTCGATCACATAAGCACCATCTTGTTTTGAAATTTTTGCATGTTGTTTGGAAACCCCTAAGTTATCGATATGGATATCGTTTGCGGGATTCCGGCCGATGGTAATTTCTCCCTTGTCGGTTTCAATCGTTTTGATTTCTGAATTTTTGAACTTCAACAGGATGGTTAGCATGACGACCTCCAGATGATAAGCGCAATTATCGATCTCAGTAAACCGTATTTCTGAATGCCCTTCAACATTAAAAATTTTATCAGCATCTATCCATAAAGGCAAGAAAATAATAAAATTATTAATAATTTAAAAAAGTTATGGAAATAACTAATATTAGGTTAATTCATCTTGGCATGCTTGCAGCTGCTTTATCACCTGGGCCGCGGTCTTGAATCGTCTGCTGACCCCTTTGGACAACAATTTATCCACAATTTGCATACAGCATTCGGGAACCTTGGGTACAGCTTCCGCCAGTGAAACATGGGTGGTGTTGGCAATTGCATACATTAAGGAGGTTATGTTCTCACCCTGGAACGGCTTTTTCCCGCTTAAAAGCTCGTAAAATACAACTCCCAGTGAGAAGAGATCTGATCGTCCATCGACTTTCTTGCCTGCCACCTGCTCGGGAGACATGTAATTCGGAGTGCCGAAAATAACGCCGGTTTGCGTATTGGATGACGACATCACCCGTGCGATACCAAAGTCGGCAACTTTAACCTGATCATCATCCTGAAGCATAATATTGGCCGGCTTTATATCACGGTGTACGATCCCCTGGTTATGGGCATAGTCCAGGGCTTGCGCCACCGATGTGATCACATGCAAAGTGCGTTTCGGTGGGAGCAGATTTCCTTTTTGGCAGCAGCCGGTCAGGTTTTTCCCTTTTATGAGTTCCATGGCAAAGTAAGCCATGTCGTGATCTTCACCAACGTCATATATGGTAACGACATTGGGATGCGACAGTTTGCCGGCGGCTTCGGCTTCGCGGAAAAACTGGGATTTTACTTCCTTCAACTCGCCCGCCTCTATGGTGGCATAATTCAGGGTTTTGATGGCCACCTCGCGATTGATGCTCGGGTCTTTACCCAAATAGACGGTGCCCATCGCCCCATGACCGAGTTCCTTGATAATTTCATAGCGACCCAGGGTGGGTTTGGTCGTTGTGGAATCCAGTATCAGCCCCCCGTTTTTAGAAGCGAATCCGGCAGGCAGGACTGCGGCCTTTTCGATCTGTTTGAGATTTTTTATCCTTTCCTGAATGTCTTTAAATCGACCGGCCCTCAGGATGCGCCGATAGACAACCAGGGCCTTGTTGAACATACGTTTGCGTTCAAAATCCAATCCCAAATTGTACAGC
>JASFPE010000230.1:0-8796 GCA_050116155.1 Desulfobacterales bacterium | reverse complement strand
CCCCAGGCATTTTGCGGGGCACCTGCTCCAGGCAATGGTCGATATAATCCCGCTTCAAGGGAATGAAAAGCGCCGTTTCATTGTCGAAATCCACGGCATCGGCTTCCATAAGAAGATCCATAAGGGTTTGGTTCTCGCTGAGATTGATACCGATTTCCGTAAGCACCCGTTTTGCGTTTTCGTCAATGCGCTGGTAAACAGCCTTCTCTGCGATCAGGTCGTCGATATCCTCCATCCGACGTCTAATTTTGCTCAGGAATGTTTCGTCGGTGACATGACGAAAGAGATCTTCATAAATGGCTTTGGCCTTTTCGAATTGCGCCTCCTTTTCCAAGAGTATTCCCTTGCTAAAGGTCTTATCTGCCTGTTTCTTTATTGTCATCTCGACATCCTTGTGGCTTACGATCAACCATTCTTGCATTATTATGAATTCGCAAAATATTCAAGTATACCGACAGGATTATTTAAAATTTGTAATAGTTCAGGAATTGATCATATTTGATGGCGATTGAAAGTTCAGATAGCATAATCAGAAATCCATTCTTTTTTTGCCCAATTTTTTTGATAAATTGCGTGCCTGAATGTGAAATCTGGGAAGGTTGAAAATTTGTTAGATTTGCTGATCCAATATGAAATTTTGTGATTTTGTAAATTAGGTCAAAATCAGATTTCGTTTTCTTACCCCGTGGATTTGATGGTGAGTATGTCGTGCGGGTTCTGTATTTCGTTGTCGAGATGCTTTATGATGTCAATCGGATGGGCTTCGGCCTTGATTTCTTCGGGAGTAAAATAACCGATTTTATTTTTTAGGGCATCATCGGATTTTATTTTTTTCAACACCATATTGCTCGCGCAGGGAATACCTT
The DNA here is from genome assembly GCA_050116155.1 of Desulfobacterales bacterium. Lineage (GTDB taxonomy): Bacteria > Desulfobacterota > Desulfobacteria > Desulfobacterales > JAHEIW01. The sequence continues at coordinate 7,930 of JASFPE010000230.1, read as the reverse complement.
CTAAGGACAATGCAGACAAGATTCCGTAAAGCATGAAGCGATCGGGGTCGGGCCAAAATGATGGTTTAAATATATTAAAGGTGACAATTTCCGGTGGCATTCCGCGAACACATTCAAACAACCAGAAAAGCTTGTTTCTGATATTCAGCACCCATCCCTCATAAGCCCACCAATCCTCTTTTTTCTGATGCTTCATCGGTGATATCATCAAGCGGCAGTTCAGCAATCCCTGGTTCTCGTCCAGTTCATATACGTGGATTAAATTTCGGCGAACCTTTCCGGTATCGTAAATGTTGCCGCTTTTCCAGTAATGATACATATGATAAAATCCGCTCAGGTATTTATAATCATTTTTCAGAGTTTCCTTTTGGACCATCTGTAACGTCTGACTTAACATCGCCGGCGCCATGGTATAGCCTTCCGCAAAGCTGTCATAGACGGCTGTGATATCCTCAACACTGTATTGGACCTGTGCGGTACTTTTTTGTTGCGCATATATCATTGCCGCTTTTTCCGAAAACGCCTGCTTCGATTTTATCATATCGGATTCTTTCATCCCGATCACTCCGAAATACTTCTTTAACGAGGTCAGATAAGGTGTCGGATCGGGTTCTTTGAGCCATTTGTCAACCGTTCTGGGGTTCAGTTCCGATCGCATGAATTTTTCACCGAATATCGCCTCCAGGGTCCTGACTTTTGCTTTCAAATCCGGTACAGGGAATTTCTGCCCTTTTTTCTTTTTCATTGTCTTCCTCTAAACGCCTGTGGTTTTTGCTTTTATTTTCAATGCGGATTTTATCAATTTTACAATCTTTTACAAACTTTTACAACCAGGCGCCGGGAAAACCCCGCAAAGCTTCGGAAAAGAATGTAACTAATTGATATCATTATAAAAAAACAAATTTTTTGCTTGATTTTGAGCCACATCTACGGTATGATTTTATCAAAAGCTGAGATTTTGTGGGGGTTATCACAAGATAGAAAAGGGGTATAAAAATGAACCAAAACCAACATGTAAACCAAACATCACCCGATGCCGGGTACCTTCAGCATTTATTTTATGAATGGTTTGTCCGGTATAATCCATTGTATTTTGTCAGTGCCGCCTGTTTTATATTTGGGGTGTTTCTGGTCTCCAAGGGATTAAGCGCCATCAACGGGATTGACGGACAGGTTGTTCTGACAGGGGTCATTGAATTTTATCAGCTATTGCTGCTGGCGGGCAGTTTCATACTCTATCGTCTGGCATCTCAAAAGCGTCCGGCCGCTATCCTGGCGGTCATGAATATTGTTTTTCTTTTCGATTGCACCTATCAGACAGAGCATCTTTCCTTTGCCGGATCTGTCGGTGCCTTTTCCACCGCGCTCTGGGTTGTGCTGTTTGCCGTGAAGCTCATCGCGCTGATCCGGATATTCCGATTGAAGCTTCCGGTCCTTGGCTTTGTCGTTCCGATTTTGGCGGCAATTGGCATTGCCTGGGCGCCGTATTTGCTTTACCACAACATGAGACATGCCGAATTAATCCATCTCGCCATGACATGGTATGGCGTCGCGCTGGCGGTTGTGGTGTTGTATTTTCGGCCGGCCGTCATGTGGAGAGATAAACTGAATAACGACAGCAAAACCATGATTCTGCGTATTTCCAAGGCCGCCTGGCTGATTTGGGCCGGCTTCTTTCTCTTTCATTTAATTTCCTGGATCCGGTTTTTTGACATCGCCATAAATCTGGCAAATGTCGCGCCAATTTTTATCATCCTGGCATTTGCTTCAAAAAAAGAAGAGGCAAGCTGGGCAGGCTGCATCTTAACCGTCACCTTCTCACTGATCTATCCGCCACTTTTTTGGTCGACGGTGTTTCTGGCCGGCATGGTTCTGTCTTTAAATGCCTGGAAGAATTGTCAGCCCAGGCTATACATTGGCACCATTCTTTGCATTCATTTTGCACTTACCACGCTGTACTGGAAAAACGGGCCCTTTCCCGACCCGGCCCTTTGGCTGTCGGTATTAACAGGGATTGGCCTAATATTTATCGGTTGGACCTTCCGTCTAATCTCGGCATTTTGCCTCGTCGGACTTGGCTTACTTGTATTCTGCAATCCACGCGGGCCCCGTAACATCATGGAATGGGGATCATTATTTATTGCCATTGGCTTTGCATCTCTGGTCGCCGGTATCGTTGTCAACTGGAAATTTGGGTTTATGTCTGCTTCGGCGACAAAAGTCCGACCTGCTCCACCGCCGGAAAATTCCAACTTTACCGAAGCCGATCAATTGCTTCAAGCGCATCATAAAACAGAAACGGGCCGAAAAATGGTGGGCAACCTTAAAGGTCCCTGTCCGTACTGTAAATTCAATATAAGAGCAGGAAAAGATAAATGCGACGAATGTGGCCAAAAATTTATTTGATCCGCCGCCGGAAGGGGCTCAAAAATTTGCGGTTCCCTGATCGCTATGATATTTTTATATTATCTGAAATGTAAAACAGTCAGTCTGATAACTCGTTTCCCCTCCCTTGACGGGAGGGGAACAAGGGGAGGGTGATCAGATAATAGTCTGATTTTATAAACACATTTCTGAGAGGAAGATTAAATACAAGGATTTTTATCAATGGACCAAATAGTCCCCCAGGCCGTCAGTTTGTCCGGCAGAGAGATTTACCAGAAGATTCATGATAACATTGCCAGAGTAATGAAGGGGCAATCCGCAGCGATTCGCAAATTGCTGTCGGCTTTTGCCAGCGGTGGACACGTTCTTCTGGAAGACTATCCCGGAACGGGTAAAACCACCATGGCGAAAGCCCTGGCACTTTCGATCGACGCCAAGTTCAAGCGCATCCAATTTACACCGGACCTTTTGCCTTCTGATATCCTGGGTATTTCGGTTTTCAATCAGCGTGATCAAACCTTTCATTTCCATGAGGGACCCATATTTTCCAATATTGTCCTGGCCGATGAGATTAACCGGGCTTCCCCGCGAACCCAATCCGCATTGCTGGAGGCCATGGCCGAGTCTCAGGTCAGCATCGACGGCAACCTGATGAAGCTGGAGGACCTGTTTTTTGTTATTGCCACTCAGAATCCGGTGGAATCGCGCGGAACCTATCCATTGCCGGAGGCCCAAATGGACCGGTTTGCACTGCAGTTCAGTCTTGGATATATCGCCCCGGAAGAGGAAGTCGCGGTGCTATCGGACCAGGTCCAGCATCATCCCATCGATGCCGTTGAACCTTGCGTTTGCATGCAGGAAGTTGCCTGGTTGAGGCAGCAGGTCAAGCAGGTCAGGATCAGCCCGGAAATCAAACGCTATCTGGTGGATATTGTCAACGCTACCCGATCAGCAACCGGGGTCCAATTAGGGGCCAGTCCAAGAGCGTCGCTGACATTGATGAAGATCTCTCAGTCCCTGGCGCTATTCGATGGCAATGAATTTGTGGTCCCTGAAAACATTCAGGAAATTGCCGTACCGGTGATCTCACACCGAATTGTTATGGATCCTCAGGCGCGTTTTTCCGGAAAAACCACCGCAGGAATCGTCGAAGAAATATTAAAATCCATCCCGGCCCCGGTCTGATGGCTGAACAATAAACCCGCGCCAATGTATGGGGCGAGTATGAAGATTTTAAATTGATCCTGGCCCGGAAAATTAAATTGAATATTTGCAGCTGAGTATTGAATATTTTACGAAGAACTGATCTTTGCCCTTTAATCTTAATTGATTCGGATAAAGCCTCAACCTCGTCACTCCGGCGAAAGCCGGAGTCCAGTAATTTCAGTATTTTCTGGATGCCGGATCAAGCCTGCCCTCAACTTGATTGGGGGACCGGCATGACGATTAGGGGACTTTATACGAGACTTTGAATCATCAATATTCATTATTCAATTCTTTAGAGTGAACTTTAGGCACTTTAAATTTTAGGCATTTTAGGCATTTTTCTTTGTGAAACATCTCCTCTACCATACTTACCGCCTGATGTATGCGATCCGAAAATGGCGCACCCGCAGGTTTACACCGGCCGGGCGAGCCGTTCTGATGGGTCTGGTGTTCACTGCCATCGTTGGCCTTGATACCAAACAGACCATGGCCTATCAGGCCTTTACGTTGCTGTTATCCATACTGGCAACAGATATACTGGCCAGCCTGTTTTTCCATTTGCGCTTCAGTGCCACCCGGTCTTTGCCGCGTTTCGGAAGCGCCGGCGATAAGATGCAATACCGTGTGGTGATTCACAACCAGACCGGCAGGCGGCAACGTGGATTATGGCTGTTTGAAAATTTTGATGATACCTGCCCGAGTTATAAAGAATACTGCGGCACTTCGGAGCCGGATGAAAACAGGCGTAATTTTATTGACCGCGCCTTTGGCTATTATCGCTGGATGTGGCTGATTTACCGCAAGCGCAAGGCTGCCGCCGAAGCGGTGCCGTTGCCGGACCTGCTGCCCCACAGTGAAACCGAAGTGGCCATTGAGATGACGCCATTTCATCGGGGAGTCGTCCGACTCACCGGCCTGACAGTGGTTCGGCCGGGCCCGTTTGGCATTTACCACGCCTGCAAAACGGTTGATCTGGCCCAGTCCGTGTTGATTCTGCCCAGGCGTTATGATCTGCCGCCGGTTGACCTTGCCGGGTCACGCCGATACCAGTCCGGGGGAGTAGCGCTGGCTTCCTCGGTGGGGGATTCGGAAGAATTTGTTTCTTTGCGCGATTACCGGCCTGGTGATCCGCTTCGTAGAATTCACTGGAAAAGCTGGGCCAAAGTCGGCAAACCGGTCGTCAAAGAGTATCAGGATGAATTTTTCCTGCGGCATGCCTTGATCTTAGATACGTTTAGTGATGCTGGTTACAGCGAAGCTCTGGAGCAGGCCGTATCGGTTGCCGCCTCGTTTACGTGTCAGATTCAGACCCAGGAATCTCTGCTGGATCTGATGTTTGTGGGCACCCAGGCTTATTGCTTTACTTCCGGAAGGGGACTTGCCGGTACCGACAAAATCCTCGAAATTCTGGCCGGCGTGATCGCCTGCCGGGATAAAGCCTTTGATTATCTTACACCGGTGGTGGTCAGCCGGGCCGCGCAGCTGAGCAGTTGCATTTGCGTATTTCTGTCCTGGGATGAAGACCGCAAAAATCTCGTTCAGCATTTAAGGGGCCTGAGTATCCCTACCATGGTTATCGTGATTGGCGGCGAAGCGGATACCACCGCTGCCGTTGATCCCGGACCCATGCGAGATAAACCGCATCGTTTTCACCTGCTCAGCCTGAACAACATTGAACAGGGATTGATGAATTTATGAAGACACCGGCATTACTGCTGGGTGCATCCCTGATCTTCTGGGGCTGGCAGGCAGACCTGTGGCTCCTGGCGCTACCGATGGCGCTCATCTTTGAGTCATCCCGTCTGATTCGTTTGCGATGGGATCTGTCGAACAGGGATTTCAGGCGCATCACGGACGGGTGTACGATCCTGTTTATCTTTTTGGTTGTTTATCTGCTGTTCTCACACAGAACTGCCTACTTCATCGTGGCACTCATTCAGTACCTACCGGTTGTCTTCTTTCCGTTGTTGGCCACCCAGGCGTATTCGACCAGCGATCGCATCGATATACGCACGCTTTTTTTGCTCCTGCGCCGCAAGCAAAAAGATGAAAATGCCGGACGGACCCTGCTGAATTTTTCCTTTCCGTATTTTGCCGTATGCATTGTGTCTGCCAGTGCGGCCAATATCCGGGACAGCTCGTTTTATGTCGGATTGCTGGTACTGGTCGCGCTGGTGTTGTGGCGGGTGCGCTCCAGGCGATTTTCGCCCGTATTGTGGTTCGGCATGCTGGTCATTGCCGGCGGTGGCGGGGTGGTGGGCCATATCGGTTTGCATCAGCTGCAGCTCTTCCTGGAAGCAAAAGGTCTGGAATGGACCAGCGACTTCAGGCATCATGATCCCGATCCCTTTCGAACCCATACGGCCATCGGTGATATCGGCTCCCTGAAGCCTTCGGATCGAATAATTTTCAGGGTCACCCCGCAGGATCACAAGGCTTCGCCGATGCTGCTGCGGGAGGCCACTTATAACCGCTATTTATCTCCCATATGGGTGGCGGTTAGCCCGAATTTTGCCCCCGTGCAACCGGATGCCGAAGACACGACCTGGCGTTTTTACCCGGAGCCGGCCGGCGGTCGCAGCATTACCGTTGCAGCCAGCCTCCACAAGGGTCAGGGAGTTCTAAAGCTGCCCGACGGCGCTTATCGTGTCGACAATTTGCCGGTGGTGAGCATGCAGAGAAACCAGTACGGGACGGTCAAAGTAGATGGGGGCCCCGGACTTGTCGCCTACAGGGTTCAGTTTGACAGGCGCGTTGCGGGTCAAAGTCCGCCGGTTGAATACGATCTCAGCATACCGGATAGAGAAAAAGCGGCCGTTGATTTAATCCGCGACCGCCTGCAGCTCACCGGAAAGCCGCCCCGGGAAATCCTGGAGCGGGTGGAAAATTTTTTTCAGAAGAATTTCAGCTATTCCCTGGTGCAGCACGGCGGAGGGCCTAAAAAGACGCCCCTGGCAAATTTTTTATTACAAAACCGTGCCGGACACTGTGAATATTTTGCAACCGCCACCGTCCTTATTTTACGCTCGGCCGGCATCCCGGCCCGCTACGCCAGGGGATACTCGGTGCATGAGTTCAGCCGCCTGGAGAATCGATTTATCGTGCGCGATCGTCATGCCCATGCCTGGGCGCGGGTCTACGTCGACGGCACCTGGTACAATTTCGATACCACCCCGGGGACCTGGATTAGCATTGAAGATGCCGCTGCTCCGGGCTGGGAGTTCGTTACCGACCTGGGATCCTGGTGCTGGTTCAATCTCACGCAAGGATTTATATGGGCCCGTCAAAGCAATGGATTTGCGTATTTAGGCTGGCTCATCATCCCTGCGGTCCTTTTGGTGGCGCGGCGTATCTTTGGTAAAAAGCGCGTTCGGCGCCCGGCTGCAAAAAAGCCATTGCCGCCTGTTGCCGCCCCCACCCCGGCCGGTGCCGACTCGGATTTCTATCTGATCGAAAATGCCTTAATCACGTCGGGCTTTGTCCGTGAGCCGGCGGAAACGTTACGTGACTGGATAGAAAGGCTGCCCCCGGATCGTTTCACCACCCACCTGATAGACGACCTGAAATCCATCCTGAATCTCCACTATCGTTATCGTTTCGATCCTAAGGGTATCGGCGCTGCTGAAAAAGCGGCCCTCATTTCCGATACCCGCGCCTGGCTGGATGCCTATCACAGCGCGATGCAGGGCAGGCACGAGACACAAGAGACGGTAATATATTAAAATCATAAAGTTTTTTATAAATTTGCCGATATAATATTTAGAAGCCTGATCTTTGCTGTGTAATGCAAGGAAGGGTGCGCTTATGAACAAGCTTGCGATCTTATATACCATTGCTTTTCTCTCAACATGGTCTCCGCTCCAGGCCACCGAAGAGACGATTCGGCCCGGAGACCCTATTGATAAACTCATAAAAGAAAAAGGAGATATTCAGCTAAGACGCTGCGGCGTGGGATTCGTTGAAGACAAGGGTATTCGCAAAAGAATCGGGCGATACAAGATAAATATCGGAAATCCTTTAAAAATACGTCAGGCGTTAAAGATGAACATTATCTGTGGTTTTGACGGCTGGATATTCGCTCCGAAAACGGATGATAGAAGCTATTGGTACAAGATCAGAATCCATCGCGCACAGGAGGGCACCAGGAGCCGAGAAGAAAAAACAGTGATATCGAAACAACAGCTGCCGGCGCCCTATAACGGTATGCCTGACAAACTCCTGGCCCAAATTGAATTCTTTAATATTTATCCTGAAAATGATCGGGTAACCGTTGTGTACCTTGTTCGCAGAACCGCGCTATCGGATTGCGAAACAATATTTGATTATATCTATCATAAAC
>JASFPE010000229.1:0-8798 GCA_050116155.1 Desulfobacterales bacterium | reverse complement strand
ATAACGAAGGCGGCATTCGGATGTCTTCCGGTGGTATCCAGTACATTGTCTTTGAACATATCAGAGGATGCCATGACAAAAATTTTGGCGGGCTTACCTTTCGGCGTAAATTGACCTTCGCTGGCAATTTGGGAGACGTCAGGGTCCGAGGGTTCGGCAGCGGATTCTGGCGCGCCGCTCTGTGCAGGTGACGCCGCATTCTTAGCCTTTTCCTCAGAAGTTTGTTTGTCTTTTGACGGATCGGATTCCTGGGCTTCAACTTCTTTCACCGGAATCGGTTTTCCGTCAAAAAAGCTGGGAAATTCACCTTCCAACAAATATGCCAAGGGCTGACTCCGCATCTCATCTGCCGCAGAAGGGGGTTGGATAAGCAGGGGATTGAGGTTGATTCGACCCCGCATTTCCCAGGATCTATCTGAAGATGCAATCAGCCTGTGAGCTTTTAAATTGTTTTGTTTGATGCGTTCCGTGATGAGCTCCAGTGGCGATATTTTTAAGGCTACCATGGCTTTGATGGTTTTCATGAATTTCAGTTCATGGTTGATATTCTGCTTTTGGATTAACGGCGCATAATAGATCTGTCTTTCTCCACCGCCAAGCCTTGCCGGCATTTGCTGGCGGATACTGTTTTCATCCATGACATAAGCGTTTTTTATGCGGATCCCATAGTTCTCGAGCAGTTTTCCGAGCCCGGTATTTAAAGGGACGTAAACTGGCCCTCTACCACCAATGTTCATGCCCTGCTGGTTGGTGGGCATGACTTCATTGAAACGGTCTAATATGAGAAATAAGTTATTTCCTTGCATCAGAAACTGATCTATCTGAAAAAGCTCATAATCGGAAAATTCCTCCGTTGGCCGCATGATGACTAGGCACTTCAATCCCTCCGGAATGACATCATCCCTTAAATTGATGTTTTTCAGTGTATAATTTTGCGACATTAAGCTGCGGAAGTTAGATAGGGTCAATTGCTGTTGCACGGGTTGATTTAGACCGGCCGCGCCTGACACCGATAATGTTCCGTGATCGCTCAAATAGCCCAGATTTTCATTAATATCGATCAGCGCCTCGACATTCGCATTGATGGTTTCCTCCATCTGGCTCATCTCGGTCAATTTATATTGTGTGCCAAATATCGGAACGTGGATGACCTGTAACAGGGGGGTGTTTATGGTTTTGTCCCTGTATTGCATGACAAGTCCGATGGCGCCTCTCCCGGCTGGTATTTTTCCATTGGATAGCACCGGCCATTTGAGCGTCATGATGTTGTACGTATTGGATGCCTCATCAAGGTCTTTTTCCTCGGAGGGGGCTAAAAACTCAAAGTCCAAACGGTCATAATTTTTCTGATTCAGTTTGGTTACAATTTTTTCGATGTCCTGAGGGATTCTGGGAAGGTTGCGTAAACCGATATAGGGAGCAACTGCTTCCAGAGAAGAAGATAAAAACAGCTTCACCTGGATTTTGTCGGACAGACTCAATAGCGCACTGATTTTGTTGTTTAATTTCTGAATTGCAGTGGTCAGTCTATATTCCAATCCTTCGGTGGTCGCAATGGTTGCGATGCGTTCAATCAGATCGCCGTGGATGATTACCAGACCCATATAGGCGCGCTGAAATTTGACTTCATCTTTTTCGATCGCCTGGATCTGTACGGGATGAATGCCATAGTTGTTGGCCAGTTTCTGGTTTTCGCGGGTATCTGCAGCAATTTCACCTTCTTCAGGACTGACATCGTAAAAGCGATAATTAAAGTATTTATTGGCATACAGCGCATATTCCTCCAGGAGGTCATGCAGATAGCGCTCGGTGTTGTTGTGAGGTGCCGGCAGGTTTTTTGTAAAAAAGACTTTTATGCTGAGGGGTTCGGACAATGTAGAGACGACTTTTTTGCTGGCTGCGGAAATCGAATAGATCCTGTTTTGGGTGAGGTCCCATCTAACAAACAGGGTAATACCGGCAATATTTGCCAATACGATCACGGCGAAATAGGTAAGGAATTTAACGTATTTTCCCGATTTAACTTTCCAACCCATATTCATCTCCTTAGTTTTTCTCCTGTAAAACTAGGTTGGCTCCATAAAGGCCGATAAAACAAATACTGATAAAGTATACGATGTCGCGAGAATCGATGATTCCCTTGGAGATATTTTGAAAATGAAAGTCTGCTCCCAGATAGGCTGAAATGCCTAACAGCGAACTTGGTAGAAAGAAAAGCATTTTATCGATTAAGGTCAGGCTAAAGCAAATGACCATGCCGATAATAAAAGCAATAATTTGATTACGGGTCAAGGAAGAGGCCAGCAAACCGATGGCCGAAAAGGCAGCACCGAGAAGAACGGCACCGGTATAGCCGCCGAAAACCGGCCCCCAATCGAGATCGCCAATGGTTGCCACGGTTAGCGGATACGCAATGGTTGGAATCAGCATCGCGATAATAAATCCAACACTGGCGAAAAACTTTCCGAGCACAACATCGGTGAATGTCACCGGCATGGTAAGTAGAATTTCATAAGAGCCGATATTTAATTCTTCAGACACCAGCCGCATCGTGATGGCCGGGATCACAAATGAGTAGATAACCGGCAGCAATGTAAAAAAGTTTCTCAATGACGCTTCATTAAAAATGAAAAAAGCCATAAAAAAGAACCAGCCGGTGACGATGAGAAAAACCGCAATAACGATGTAAGCAATCGGGGAGACAAAGTAGGCTTTGAATTCTTTTTTAAAAATATGCATGACCTGTCGCATAACTAGTTCTCCTTTGTCAGCTCGCGGAAAATGGTCTCAAGCGTCTGGGTCGCCTGGTGAAAATCCAGCAGGATCCAGTCGGTTTGTTGGATCTTACGGTAAATATCTGCTCGCAGATCTGTCGATGGCTGACAGGTAAGTCTGATGTGCAATTGATTGTCTGTTTCATCCAGACGGGCAATTTTTTCGATACCGCTCAGTGACGTCAACTCCTTTTCTACGGATTGGAAATTTGCATTTTGAACGACGATATCGATAAGATTTGATTGACTGGCGGATTGTTTTAAACTATCGGTGCTGCCGTCAGCCACGATTTTGCCCTGATTGATGATGACAATGCGATCACAGGTGGCTTCGGCTTCACTCAGAATGTGGGTAGATAGGACGATGGTCTTTTGCTTACCGATTCGTTTGATGATTTTGCGAATCTCCGCAATCTGGTTAGGATCCAGACCCGAAGTTGGCTCGTCCAATACCAGGATTTCTGGATCATTCATCATGGCGTGGGCCAGTCCAACCCGTTGTTTATAACCTTTTGAGAGTTCACCAATCGGCTGGTGCATGACTTCATTGATCCCGCAAAGGTCTGCTAATTGGCGAATACGGGCCAGCTTTTGACTTTTCTCTATTTCCCGAATGTCGGCAACATAGTTTAAATAATCAAATACGAGCATGTCGTGATAAAGCGGAGCCTCTTCCGGCAGATAACCCAGTAATTTTTTGATTTCCAGGACGTCGTTATCTACAGTGAAGTGCTTTACACGAATCGTGCCCGAACTCGGTTGTAAGAATCCGGTCAGCATGCGCAATGTGGTTGTTTTGCCGGCACCATTGGGGCCCAGAAGACCGAGTATTTCGCCTTTCTGAATGCCGAAGGTTATTTGATCCACGGCACAGAGATCTTTATAGTATTTGGTCAATTGTTCGACCTGGATCATAACTTTCCCCTTATTATCGATAGATAAAATATTTTATTTGACATATTCTGGAAAAAATCAAAAATGGATTTATTATAATAATATCAGAAAATACCAAGATCACCGAGTGTAAGTTTTGAAAAATTTTATGCATAAATCAAGACTTGTCAAGTGGTAAATTGAGGTATAGATTTAGGAAATTATGTTGTGATTGAAAACCGTATGGTGCCATCCTTGTTGTTTTTTATTTTCGACCGGGCACCGATTATGGCTTTATGGTCGTTTAGCAGATGAAAGGAGCAATGAAATGATGGGCGCGAAGGATATTGGAAATAAAGATAACATCCTTAAATATTTGTATTTTTTAACAGGAATAACCGCAATACTTTTCATGAGTGCTGGAGTTTTTGGAGGAACAACAGTTTTAGCAAAGACGACACCATCCTTCAACGCGCCTGCCAGTTTTACCGAACTGGCTGAAATGGTTGGTCCAGCTGTCGTAAACATTCGAGCGGTGAAGACGATCAAGGGCGGTGGCCCTGTTTTTCGACATTTTCAGCGAGACCCGAGGGGGCCCAAAGATCCGTTCAAAGATTTCTTTGACCGCTTTTTTGGCGATGAAATGCAAAAAGAATTTAAACAGCCTAGCCTGGGTTCCGGTTTCATTATTGATAAGGCGGGTTTTGTGGTCACCAACAATCACGTGATCGAAGGTGCAGATCAAATTAGGGTAAAACTGGGTGATGAAAGCGAGTTTGATGCGCAAGTTATCGGTCGTGATCCCTCCACCGACATTGCCCTGTTGAAGCTACAAACCGATCATGATTTGCCTATTGCCAAGCTGGGTGACTCCGGAGATTTAAAAGTCGGGCAATGGGTGGTGGCCATTGGAAGTCCATTTGGCCTGGAACGTACCGTAACCGCTGGAATTGTCAGTGCAAAAGGACGTGTCATCGGCTCCGGGCCTTATGACGATTTTATTCAGACGGATGCATCTATCAATCCCGGCAACAGCGGGGGGCCGCTGATTAATATGCTGGGAGAGGTTGTGGGTATCAATACCGCGATTGTGGCCAGCGGACAGGGAATTGGATTTGCCATTCCCATTAATTTAGCCAAAGGAATTATTTCGCAATTGAAGTCCGAAGGCGAGGTTACCCGGGGGTGGCTGGGTGTCGCCATTCAAGACCTCAGCCAGGAGATGGCTGAATATTACGGAATTGATCGGGAAAAAGGCGTTTTTGTGGCCGACGTTTTCAAGGGTGATCCGGCTGAAGAAGCTGGGATTCTGCCCAAAGACATTATCATCAAGGTAAATGGGAAACCCATCGAAACCAGCCGCCAACTGACCGGCATGATTGCAGGCCTCGAAGTCGGAGCAACTGCTGACATAACGGTGTTGCGCAACGGGAAAGAGCATACATTTAAGGTTAAATTAGGCAAACGGGATGATGAAAAACTGGCATCGCGACACCCCGAACAACAGCAGGCTGAAGAATTGGGTATCCGGGTATCGGATATAACGCCTGAGATGGCCCGACGGTTTAATATCTCTGAGACCTCCGGAGTGATCGTCATGGGGGTCGATGCAGACAGCAAAGCTGCCGAAGCAGATGTTCGCTCCGGCGATATCATTAAGGAAATCAATCACCAGGTGATTGAAAACGTTGAGAGTTATCGGGCGGCTTTGAGCGAGATTAAACCTGGTAAACCCGTAAATCTTTTTATCTGGCGCAAAAATATGGGATTTTTAGTTATCAAGGTGACCAAATGACAGCTAAATGACAACAAAGTTGTCATTTAGTCGGTGATCGTCTTTGATAGGTCGGGAATTGTTTCGGATTTGCCGGAGCGCATGTAGCGACTGTCGCCGTCACGAGCGGTGACATTTTCATATACGCCATCATCGCGTCTGACAAGTTTCGTAAACCCAAGATCCCGCAGTTCACTGTTGGATTTCGGGCAGCTGATGTTGATACGAGAAATTATTTTTTTTATTGGGCTTGCGCATTGGGGGCATTTCTTCAGCGGCCTGTCGTTGATTGACTGCTCGACTTCAAACACCTGTCCCAACCTGCAAGGTGCATCCATATGTTCGTATTCATAAACCGGCATAAATACGCCTTTTGCCCTTTCAATACATTCATCTATGTTTATTATACATAATTTTGTTTCGTGATACCAACTATATTTTGTTATGGCATATTTACAGTTTTTCATTTTTTTATCATAATAAACTTTGCCATTCAATCCCCCATCCTTTATTCCAAACCTCCTAAAGTTTTCCCAAAATCAGCCGATAGATTTATTGTTAAATTTGATTTGCAGCTGATGTAATTTTTTCCACATGAGCCTGGCTTTTGGCCATCTTTAAATTGTCCGGAATTGGAGTTCATCATTTTTTAGATTCATATGTCGGAGTTGAAAACCATGGCAAACACACAGGCAACGGAACAAATTGATTTGGATGTTAAAATTAGGGAAGCTGAAGCCTGTCATTCAATGGGTATGATTAGGGATGCCCTGCGTGTATATGAGCAGATTCTTCCCGATGCCGAAGCTCAGGATAATCACATCCGTGATACCATCCAAGTAAAAATTGGCCAGTTGAAAAAAGAATTGGCAGATCAGGAAGAATCTGAAAGCAAGGGATTGTCCGCCGAAGACTTAACTATCTTTAAAAAATCCCTATCCTCCTCGGATGATGTGATCACAATTCTCGATGGTGCCAGAGCACTGAAGGAACTCGGGCTGCAGGATGAAGCCGTCGCCGAGTATGAGAAACTGCTTGATTTCGATTTTTCTAAATCCGATTATTCCACGTTCGATTATTCTCCTGCCAAAATCATTCAGGATTATTTAACCTGTCTGTTAGATGTTAAGACTCCCGAAGATATCGTCAAGCAGGCATATAAAGTGATTTATAAACACTCCTTAACAGATGCCGAAACAGCCAAACTCAAATTCTGGCTGGGCAACCAGATGGAACTAAAATCTCAAAATGAGCTGGCTGCCGAACTGTATAAGAAAGCCGCCGAAGTAGACCCTCAGAACAGTGAAATTGCCGAGAAACTGGATTCTTTGTCATCCAAAGTCTCATCTAGTTCGCGCTACGATTATCTGCTCTCCAAAAAATTCGTCACCACCAGCCAGCTTCAAGACGCCCTGGCCATTTCGAAAAAAATTAACAAAAGTGTCGAATTTGTTTTGATTGACCGGTTCAAGGTCAGCAAAGATGAAGTCGGCAAATCCCTTTCAAAGTATTTCGGTTGTCCCTTCAGGAGTTTTGATGCGGAGATGGATGTTCCCTTCGAACTGATCAACAAACTCAAAAAATCTTTTCTGCTCTATTATATCTGGGTTCCGCTGGGGTGGGACAAGACGGGAATTGAAATCCTGGTTGATGATCCCACCGATCTGAGGAAGACTGATCATATCAAAGCCTTGATGTCCAATCAGAAGATCAATTTTTCGGTGGGAATCAAAGAAGATATTGATAGATTCATCAATCACTTTTTTGATCCCAGAATTGAAAAGATTACGGACAATGTCTTCGAAGAGTTGGATGACATTATTCCGGATATTTCTTTCGAAGAGGAGGAAGATTCGGAAGACGACTCGGTCCAGATAGATGAATCATCCAGTCAGGTTGTTAAATTTGTGGACCAGGTTTTGGTCACCGCCTTTCGCACCAATGTATCTGATATCCACATTGAACCTTCTGTAATTACTCGCAAAACAACCATCCGTTTCCGATCTGACGGCGTGTGTCATGAGTACATTCAGGTTCCGAATTCAATGGCCCTGGCCATTATATCCCGGCTCAAAATTATGGCCGATTTAGATATTGCCGAAAAACGCCGGCCCCAGGATGGTAAAATCAAAATGAAACGCAAAGGCATCAAGGAATTTGAGTTGCGTATTTCCACAATGCCGACGGCCGGTCGCTTCGAAGATGCTGTCCTGCGTATTCTCACCAGAACGACGACCATCGAGCTGGATGATATCGGATTAAATGAACGAAATTTAACGGTGTTGAAAAAACTGATCAGTCGCCCCTATGGTATGGTACTGTGTGTCGGTCCAACCGGCTCCGGCAAAACAACCACCTTGCATGCGGCCCTTGGTTATATTAATAAACCTGAAGTCAAAATCTGGACGGCTGAAGATCCGGTGGAAATTACCCAGGCCGGACTGAGACAGGTGCAGGTCAAACCCCAGATCGGCCTGGATTTTGCGAAGATCATGCGGGGTTTTTTAAGGCTGGATCCGGATATTATTATGATTGGTGAGATGCGAGACAGAGAGACAGCATCGATCGCCATTGAAGCCTCCTTAACCGGTCATCTGGTGTTTTCCACCCTGCATACCAATAACGCTCCCGAAACCTTGACCCGCTTGTTGGATATGGGTATGAATCCCCTTAACATTTCAGATGCCTTTCTGGGTGTTTTAGCCCAACGCCTGGTCCGAAATATCTGTCCGGATTGCAAAGAAACCTATCATCCGTCTAAAGAAGAATTTGAAGACATTCAAACCGATTATGGCATAACTGCATTTAAAGCCCTTGATCTGGAATATAATTCCAAATTCAAACTTACCCGTGGTCAGGGGTGTGAAAAGTGCAACGGCTCTGGTTATAAAGGGCGACTGGGAATTCACGAATTAATCGAAGGCACACCGGAAATCAAATTGCTGATCAAGCGCAACGCGACCTCGCACGATCTGGGCAAACAGGCAGTCAAGCAGGGCATGACCACACTCAAACAAGATGGGATTCATAAGGTTTTCGAAGGGATAACCGATGTTCGCGAGGTGCGTCGGGTCTGTGTGGAGTAGAACCGAGTGTTTTTATTGAAGATTGAAGATTGAATATTCAATCTTCAATTATTTGAAAAGAAACCGAAGCAATTTGTTTGCACAAGTTACTTAAAATAATTTATAAAATACTACCAGTCCGAGGATAACCAATGCCGAGAAAAGCACTGATTGTGGATAACAACTATTTTTTTGTTGAATTTGTGAGTGAGCTTCTGGAGAAACGCGGATATCTCGTCCTCAAGGCCTATGACGGCAAAGACGGAATCTCCAAGTTAGAAAACGGGGCTGTTGATATTATTTTTGCCGATT
>JASFPE010000228.1:0-8816 GCA_050116155.1 Desulfobacterales bacterium | reverse complement strand
ATTGAGGGAAAATACACAAATAAGGACCTTGGAATGCGGAATTCGGAATGCGGAATGCGGAAAAGTAAAGGATGAAGATTCAGGGATTTAGGAAGTAACGGATTAAAGAATTTGGGAGTTCAAAAATTGAAAAATTGAGGGCCACCGAATGCGGAAGTTGGAATGCGGAATTCGGAAAACTAAAAAATGACTTGGGGATTGAGGAAATTTAATCTTAACCGGGCAGACCTGCATCACCGGTCGTGCTAAAAGCAGAAGGCGTGCGGTCTGCCCGGCTAAGAAGATTTGTTTTATTGAACATAGGGCCTATAATGCAGAAAATATGCCAGTGTTGTTAGAAAGCAAATATATTAATAGATTTTAATAGGTTATGTCACATTAGCCTGTCGGAATTATTTTTTGGAAAGATAAGATCTGGGGGATTTGGCACAGAAATTAGATTAAATGCGGAAAAAAAGGAATTAAAAGATTTAGGAATTGAGGGAATTGAATTCGGAATTGGGAATGCGGAAGGCGGAATTCGATGGCGGATTTTGGATTGCGGATTTTAAAATATTAAAAAGACATAAGAAAAGTCGATTTAGGAATTCAGTAATTCGAGAATTGAGGAAATGTTCGAAATAGATAATAGCCATTAATTCCGAAATCCCTAAATTCGCAATTCCTAAATTACTATCACTTTCAATCCGAAATCTGCAATCTAAAATCCAAAATTGAAAGACCCTGAACCCTGTACCTTGAACCTTATACCAGTACCATATAAGTGTAGCTGATAAGGACTGAGGACAAGATAGAAAGGATGGAATAGAGATTATTCAGACGACAATTTCTGACGGCGGTAGCGGAATTTGTCGCGGCTCATGTTCAGAAGGTGGGCGGCTTTGCTTTCATTGCCGTTAGCGAGTTTCAGAGCTTCTTCAAAATAATCTTTTTCAATGGTTTCTAAAATCGAAAGAAAATCAATTCCATTTTCAGAGATCAAGGGCAGTTTCTTATCTCTGCCATGACTGTTACCGTTATTGGCGCTTTCGATTCCCAGATTCTTAAGTTTTAACCTGGGTCCTTCAGCCAGCAAAACTCCCCGTTCGATCATATTTTTCAATTCGCGGACATTGCCGGTCCAGTGATACTGCTTTAAGGCCTCTTGCGCTTCAGAATCAATCGAAGTAAACGATTTATTGAACTTCTCGCTGAATTTCAGCAAAAAATGTTTGGCGATGGGAATGATGTCATCCCGGCGCTCATTCAGAGATGGAATCTCTATTTTTACAACTGCCAGACGATAGTATAGATCTTCCCGAAACCTGCCTTCTGCAATAAGCCCGGAAAGATCCTTGTTGGTTGCGGCAACGACCCGTGTTTTCACGGAGCGCTTTTCAGTTCCGCCGACTCTGTAGTATTCGCCGCTTTCCAGAAATCGCAAAAGCTTTGCCTGGGCATCTGCATTTAAATCACCGATTTCATCCAAAAAAAGCGTTCCGTCCTTGGCCTGCTCCACCAATCCGATCTTGCCGGATTTATCCGCACCGCTGAAGGCTCCCTTTTCGTATCCGAACAGCTCACTTTCAACGAGATCTTTAGGTATGGCCGCACAGTTCACCGTCATCAGCGGTCCTTTAAAATTGGGGCTGCGGTAATGAATGGCCTGGGCGATCAGCTCTTTGCCCGTGCCGGTCTCACCCTGAATAAGAATAGAAGTATCCGGGCTTTGAGCAACTTTCTTGACGACATCCATCACATCCTGAATGAGGTTGCTTTCTCCAATAAAACAGGGCAGGTTCTCTTTGAGGTATTTTTCGTGGAGATTTTGAATCTCTTTGCGCATGGAGATGGAATCAAATGCATTTCTCAAAATCACCAGTAAGGCATCCATCTGAATCGGTTTGACGATATATTCATAGGCGCCGTACTTCATGGCAGAGACAACCGTTTTGACATCTTCATAGGCCGTAATCATGATGACAATGATATCCGCATAGCGGCTTTTGATTTCCTTTAAGGCCTCAACACCGCTTATCCCGGGAAGCCCGATGTCCAGGAGTACCAGGTCAGGTGCGCTATTTTCCATTGCATCGAGAGCCTTTTCTGCAGATTCAAAGGCCTTTACCATGTAATTTTTCTTCTTAAGGGCCAGGCTCAAGCCATTCCTGGCCACGGCTTCATCATCGACAATGTAGATGGTATAAGATGTCATCTGGGCTCCATCCTCTTTTCAAGGGGCAGTTCAATCCTGAATTCAGCACCGCCCAACCTGCCGGTATCCAGAGACAGCGATCCGTTGTGATCGGCAATGATTCTTTGGGCGATGTTCAACCCGATTCCCTGTCCGTCTTCCCGGGTGGTAAAAAAGGGATCAAATATTTTTTCTCTTAATTCGAAAGGAACACCGGGACCCGAATCTGAAACACTGATACACAGCATGTTGTTTTTCGAAAAAGAATCTACTTCGATCAATTTGTTTCCGTTGCCTTTTTCCATGGCTCTGGCTGCATTGGTTATCAAATTTAAAATTACCTGCTCGATTAATTGTGGATCGATATAGCAGCGGGGCAGCTCGTGGCCGAGTGATTTCTCAAGTTTTATTGCGCTTTTTCGCAGCGTCACCAAGGAAAGCTTTATGGCTTCTTCTATGGATTGATTAAGATCAGTCAACACCAGCTTCGGTGCGCCGGGCTTGGAAAAATCCATGACACGTTTGATGACTGATTCGATTTTATTGGAGGCCACCTGAAGCTGTTCAACAATCTGTTTCATCATTTCAATGTCTGAAGATTCAAACGTCTCGGACTGGCACAGATCCTCGAGGGTAAATAAATAGCTGTTAATCCCCGTCAGGGGATTTCTGATTTCATGCGCAATGCCAGCGGCAACCCGGCCAAGCGACAGCATCTTATTCTTAACAATTAACTGATGTTCGAGTTGCTTCGCATCGGTAATGTCAATGGAATTTACCAGAAGGGCATTTTCCCCCTGATAGAAGAAAGGTGTGGCTCGACATCGCGCCCAGCGCATATCTGTTTTTTGCTCAATTTTGCCGGATGGGAAAAACCGGAAATCTTCCTCTGCAGTTTGGACATTTCCGCAGAGCACACGCTCATATGCTGTTTTAATCTTTTTCATATCATCCGGATGGATGAATTTTAGCGTCTGATATATGCTTTTGCCTGATATAGGCCCATAGAGCTTATCTTGTACCCAATTTTGATAAACGAATTTGTGACCCTGAATGATGGCAATTCCAATCGGAGAATTTTCTACCAGATTACGAAATCTTTCTTCACTTTCGCGCAGCTTTTTTTCTGCCTGAAATTGGTGTGTAATATCACGTATTGAGCTGATCCCTTTGAGACCCCCACCGGAACAGAATGTTCCGACGCTGACATCGCCCGGGAAAACCGAACCATCCTTTCTTCGAAAATACCGCAATGGAATACGATCAACCTTGGTCTTCGTTTCCTTCGCAGTTTGAATACTTTTTAAGGCCTTATTTTTTTCAGCGGAAATATCTATAATACTTAGATTTAGGATCTCCTTTTTGGAATACCCGAAGAGTTTCAACGCCGCCCCATTAGCTTCTTCGATCTGAAGGCTTTCAAGATCAAACACAAAAACAGCGTTGGACTCATTTTCAAATAACTGACGATATCGTTCTTCACTTTCACGCAATTTATTTTCAACGTCCTTCTGTGCGGTAATATCTATTGAAGAACCGATCACTTCTTTCGGAACACCCTGCTCGTCATAAATCATCATTAATTGATCATACAGCCAGCGATAACTTCCGTCTTTATGTCGGAAGCGATACTCTGATACTTGCGAGCCGGTCTCCATCAGATTTGATACCCAACTCATCATGATTTTAGCATCGTCAGGATGAAGTCGATCGACCCAGAATTTTGGATCATCCATATACTCCTTGGGTTCGTATCCCAGCTGTTTTTTGATATTGTCGCTGACAAAGGTAGCAGCGAACTCGGATGCCGGATCGGCGGTATATATTACGGCAGGACTTGAAGCCAGCAGATGTTGCAAGCGCTCTTTGGCCTTTTTCAATTCTTCCTGGGCATGTTGACGCTCTGTGATATCCCTTACAGCAGCGATTATTTTTTGTTGACCACCAGAGTTAAATGAGGCCACACTAATCTCGCCATAAAATTTCGTGCCATCTTTCTTTTGAAGCAGACGATGTGGGATAAATCTGCTTCCCTGCCCACCTTTTCTTACTTTTCCTAAACTTGTTCGCGTTTTTTCTTTTTCAGCAGAAAGATCATGGACTTTATGGTTACATAATTCTTCGATAGAGTATCCAAAAAGATTTAATGCGGCCTTATTAGCATCTTCAAATTTTAAGGTCTCAGCGTCGATGATAAAGAGCGCATCGGTGACGCTGTCAAAAAGCTGGTGATATTTTTCCTCACTCTCGCCTAATTTACCCAGTGCCTGCTTGCGCTGAACTTCTGATCGCTTGTGCTCAAATGCATTCTGGATTGTCTTTAATAATTTCTCGGTCGGAAATGGCTTTTCCAAATAGTCATAAGTGCCCTTTCTTAAGGCTTTTACGGCCGAATCCACCGATGCACTGCCGGTCATCATAATCACCAGCAGGTTCGGAAATTTGGCCTTTATACGATCCATAACCCAGTATCCGTCGATATCTGGCAAACGGATATCCAAAAGAACCAGGTCTACTGTATGATCGTTCAAACAATGTAGTGCCTCATATGCATTGCCTGCGGTCAAGGTCTCGTAATCCTTTAGGCTTAAAAGCTTTACGAGAAACTGCCGAAAATCCGAGTCGTCTTCGACGATCAGAATAGTAGGTGCAATTGACATTATCGTTCCCCTAACCCGGACAAGCCGGAGTCAGCGACCACCCGCATAGCGGGTGGCTTGAATTTTCGGCCATAGGCCGAAAAGGCAAAAGCACGTCAGTGCTTTAAACGTTGCGGTTGTAACCGGGTGCAAAGCACCCGGTTTGAAAACAACCAATCAAACAGGTGCTCATTTCCAAATATCGTAATAACTTTTAAGGATCTAAAAAAAAATCCGTTTGATGCGGGATTTCCAGATCCGCGCCCAGCAGGATAATTTGTGCTTGATGCTGTAAGGATTGATACTGCGGCCATTTCTTTCAATGGCAATGACTTTACCCAGTATTTGATCGGCATAAACCGGCTCATCGTAGGAGTATGCAGCATCACCTCGCAAGATTAAGGAGTACTGATTTGGGATGCTAATTTCTTTGATTGAAATTACGCGATGGGCGATGAGCTTTTCTTCAGATTTATACAATATGATATCACCGACCTTAACAGCCGATGGTACAATAGGTTCGACAATAAGTGTTTCACCATCCTGGATAACCGGATACATGCTTTTCCCAGGCGCTGCAAATCTAACACTTTTCCCCTCGTCCAACAGATCAGTGCAAAGTTTTTCGAAGTAATGAGGCTTTAATGCTGAGGGATGAGTATTTGAGGGCTGAGGACCCGTCTTCGTTATGCTAAAAGCGTGACTACGCCGCGGAGAGCTGAGGTCTGAGGACTGAGTCGCGTTATCCACTAGACTTTCAGATGGTTTTTCTTCTTTATGACAATCATTAATTTTCATTTTCATTAATCCGTTAATTCCTCAATCCCTAAATATTTTTACTATCCTTCGCTGACACCTGACACCCGACACCTGAAACCTTATTGTACCCGACACCCGAAACCTGCTTATTTCCGAAATCTGCGATTGAAGACCCGTTCCTGATCAGCTTTTCGGCCGTCGTGATGATCTCTGCGTACCCGCTTCCTCCCTCACAATACTCACATTCCCCATGCGGCTCGATAGGAATCCCAAGACAATGGGCTCTCAAGTGCGCCACCTGACACAGAAAATCCACCGGTGCTTCCGCATCCTTACACTCCAGCTCCGCGTTGGCCGGACATATACCGCACATGTCACTAATTTTGCAGGATACACATTTGGTTTGTCGGGTTATTTTTCTTTGTCTTATTTGATAGAGGAATTTTTCCCATCCTTCTTGAAAGCTGCCCTGGCGTAAATCATATGAATCGTTGTAAGATAAGATGCACATACGTAGTTTTCCGCAGGGGTCAACGGCAAATGAATTCTGTCCCCCCCCGCAGCGCCAGATCATTTTTGCCTGTTCGGCAGAAAGCTGATGGCCGTTGAATTTGTTACAAAACTCTTTCCATTCAGTGATGCGATCGGGATCCTTGAGATCGAGTTCGACCACCTCGGCCGGCGTCAGGCGGACCTCCAGCGGACTTTGCGAACAGTCATAGCGGGCATTGAGAATGGCGTCAAATTTAAACTCCAGGCCTAGCTCCTGCTCTACAAACCGCTTCATCTCCCAGATCTCATGCTTGTTCAGGGTGAGCGCCATGGTCTTGAGTTGGAGAGGCAAATCACGTTCCATCAACAAGCGAATACCGCGCATGCAACGTTCAAATGAGCCTGGAATCCCGGTAATCTGTTCATACGTTTGTTGGGTTCGACCGTATAATGTAATTTCGACGGAAAATGGCTGCCACTCAACCAGGTAATCGGCGATGGCAGGGGTGATTAAGGTTCCATTGGTAAAAAGTGAAATGAGCAAGCCGTTGCGCTTGGCGTAAGAATATATATCCAAAAAATCTTTACGTATGAAAATTTCACCACCGGTAAATAACAACCACAGACAGCCAGCCCTTGTGATTTCATCCAGAATTTTACAATGTTCTTCATACGTAAGCTCACATTGCCGGGCAGCCTGATCGTTTAACGGCAGATTATTGTAACAGTGAACGCATTGGTTATTGCAGCGCTGGGTTATTTCGATGGTTCCGCTAAAGGGAATCCGCTCGCCACCCAGCCGTTGATGGACTTCTAAGCTCCAATCGGCGTATTTTTGGTTCTCCATAGTTCAAATTACTTCATTTATACAGGTTACTTTGCCTTATCTGACTTTGGTTGCTTGGCTTTAGAATCCTCAAAGTATTTAAAAGTACACGTTCGGTTTTTGCCTTTAGTCTTGGCCTGATAAAGCGCTTTGTCGGCCTTTTTTACAAGTTCTTCCTCCGATACTTTCTCTCCAAAGGGCGGTGACGTGACGCCAAAACTCAAGGTCACCGCAATGGTCTTGTCTTCATATTTAATTTTCAAGGATTCAATTTCTTTTCGGATTCGCTCTGCCACGGTCACGGCCCCTTCCACCGGGGTTTCCGGCAGGATGATGGCAAATTCCTCGCCGCCGTATCGGGCTACATGATCGGATTCTCTCAAAGAGCGTTTTAAACAATCGGCCACGGCCATTAAGGCCCGATCACCGGCGAGATGACCATAAGTATCATTCACCGCTTTGAAATTATCGATATCCGCCAGAATCAAAGAAAGTGCCGATTTATAGCGAACCGATCTGTATATTTCTTTATGCAATACTTCATAGAAGTGCTGATAGTTAAACAACTGCGTCATGGCATCGTGGATTACTTGTTTGCGCAAAGTTTCAATTTCATTTTTTTGTTCCAGAATTCGGGTAACTAAATCATTTGAAATGTTAATCATTTCTTTGCGGGAGGTTTCCAGGATTTGCGTATAATCATTGGCTTCTTTAAGATTGATCTCAAACAGCGGAAATATGTTCTGGGTCTGCTCATGAATTTCAATGCCAATCTCATCGATGTTGATTTGATCGGCAAACCCATGTCTGTTAGACCACGAATCAATCAAACCCAGCGTCAAGCTGGTATCCGAAAGGTTGAAAAAGTCGATATATAAGGCTGCCAGATGTAGAATTTTGGACAGCTTTTCGATGTCCTCATCATCGGTAGGCAATTCATCTGGAAGGTGGTGAAGCCCTATGGGTTTATAAAACGTCTCCGGAAGCTTCCAGGTTTTGACTAGATACTCGCCAACAGCCGCGTGATCGAAGCCCAGAATCTGGTTTTCGGCTTCATGGTAGGCATAATTCTTAGATTCCATCTCCTTTAAAACCAGGCTGTACTGGTCGGGCATGCATTGCAGCAGGGTGAGAATTCCGATGTTGTGAAGAAGTCCCAGGAAAAAGGCATCTTCTGAATATTCCGGCAATATCTTCTCAGCCAGCAGCTTTGAAGCCACTGCACCGATAAGCGAATCTTTCCAAAAAAGCGTGTAATCAAATGCTTCTAAGGCCTCAATCTGAAAATTTTTGACCAGGGTAAAACTCAGGGCCAAATTCTTAACGGTATTGATCCCTAACATATTAATGGCATGAAATACGGATGTGACCTTCGAAGATAACCCATAAAAGGCTGAATTGATGATTTTAAGAACCTCGGCACTGAGCGGTGGGTCCATGGAAATGATATTTCCAATTTCTTTCAGATCCGGTTCTTCTTTTTGGACAGCTTCCAGTAGTCTGATGGCGATACCCGGCAGCGTGGGCAATCTATCCATTCTAAGGAAGATGATGTCGAAGGCTGTATCGGTTTGCATACTAAATACTCCTACAGGATCAATTTTTTAGAGGGAATTCTCTTCCTAGATTACTTTGCTGATGGGCAATTATTTCACGGAAGTAATCGTTTGAATCCAGTAGTGATTGATGAGTTCCAATATCAATGAGTTGATTTTCGCTTAGCAGCAATATACGGTCTGAACGCAGGATTGCAGATGGCCGGTGGGTAACGAAAAACATTGTTTTTTGATGAAACATCTGCGGCAACAGATCAAAGAGCGACTTTTCCGCTTTGCTGTCCAACGCCGCAGTAGGCTCATCCAGTATCAAAATATCCGGGTTTTTGATCAAGGCCCGGGCGATGGATAACCGCTGCTTTTGACCTTCC
>JASFPE010000227.1:0-8828 GCA_050116155.1 Desulfobacterales bacterium | reverse complement strand
GGTTCAGGGTTCAACGTTCAGCGTTAATAGGCTCAGGGTTCAAACTTAGGTGTCAGGTGTCAGTGTAACAATTTGCGTTGATCGTTACTGACACCTGACACCTGAACACTGAAACCTTTAGACGTTAACCCTGAACCTTCAAACTAATATCTCAAATTAAGGTTGTCAAAACAACCTATATTTTTCTTGACATCATAACAGCTTTAAACTACCGTCGTTACTGTAAAACCGCTTGTATTGATATACTGGCATGTCTCTGAAGGGGAACACTGGCATGTTCCTGAAGGGAACAAAACTTATTATTCATGTAGGGGGTGCCTTATGAAAGCAGGATGTTACACAGCACTTGCAACACCATTTAGCGGAGCGGAAGTCGATTATGAGGGTTATGAAAGACTCATAGACTTCCAGATTAAAAATGGAATCACCGGTATCTTAGCCGCAGGAACCACCGGCGAAAGTCCGGTATTGTCATGGGGCGAACACAACAAGGTCACCGAGGTCGTCGCCAAGAAAACCAAGGACAAGTGCATTTGTATTGCGGGCACCGGCAGCAACAACACCAAAGAAACACTGGAAGGTACAGAACATGCGGCCGAGTTCGGTGCCGAGGCGGCGTTGCTGGTTGATCCATATTACAACGGGCCCAGTTCACTGGAGATTCGCATGGAATATGTGGCGCCGGTGGCAAAGGCATTTCCGGATATGGACATCATACCCTATGTCATCCCCGGCAGAACCGGTGCCCAACTTTTACCGGAAGACCTGGCATTGCTTTTCAAGGAATACCCCAATGTCAGTACCGTTAAAGAGGCCACGGCCAATCTGGAGAACATGAAACGGACCCGAGAATGCTGCGGCCCGGATTTCATGATCTTATCCGGTGATGACAGCATGACATTCGACATGATGGTTGATCCTCAAATCAAGGCTTCCGGCGTTATATCCGTGGCATCCAATGTGGCGCCAAAAGCGGTTACGAAGATGGTTCAACTGCTTGATGCCGGAAATGACTCGGAGGCTAAAGCGCTGGCAGAAAAACTTGACCCACTTTTCAACCTCGTCACCGTAAAAACCATGGAGCAAACGCCTTACGGGGAAGTGAGTTGCCGGGCCAGGAATCCATTAGCCTATAAAACGTTGATGGCAATATTAGGAATGCCCTCGGGTGGGTGCAGGCAGCCCCTGGGCAAAATGACAAAAAATGGCGTCGATACGGTTCTCGAGGCAGTTCGCAAGGTCCAGGCCACCGCCCCAGAAGTTTTGCAACCGGTGGCAGAGTTTTTCAATGTAGATATTGCCGAACGACTTGAAAACCCAACCCAATTGGAAGAGCTATATTACCCTGAATACTAGGTTGACCTATTGCCCCTGTTCCGCCTTGTCTTAATGGGCGTGGAGCATGGGGCATAGGGCAAGGGGTAAAGAATTAAAAAAGCCGGTTTCATATCTAGACTAGTGAAACCGGCTTTTTCATACAGATGAGGCGCATGCTTTGGAATAAGAGGAATAAAAAAATTAGCACCGAATCCGCCGGAGGCGGACAAGTGCTTGCTCGCCTCTGGCGAGTTGAACGTTCATCCTCTAATGTTTTACGGCATCGACACCTTTTTTCATTTTAAAGTCGCCTTCCTTAAACAAAAGCCATTTGAGCCATTTTAGTCCAAACTTCAGCAAGGCAATCTCATCGTTTTTAATTTCCTCAAGTACCGCCGCATCCACCTCATAGCGTTGCAAGAACGAACTGCCGAAGACGAATTCGCGAAATTTATCGAGGTTATAACTGGCCATGAAAAACATCTGTTTGGTTTGGTCGGTCAATTGCATATTCGGGGGAAAAGACCGCTTTCTGACCACCAAATCAGTCCACTCTGCATTGATTTCGTCATGAATATCAACGCCCTGGTCTTTGCGCCATTCACGAACCGTCCAAAGCTTGTCTTCCTTAAAGCCTAAACAATGAGGTTCGTGCACAAAAAAATAAAATTCATCGCCGTCTGTATCTTCTTTATGACTTAAAGAGGCCACCCCCAGGGGATAATAGCGACAGGTGGTCGGCCGATCATCATAGACGAGACAGCCGTCTTCTCTGACAAAGGGGCACGTTTTGCTCTCGGTATCCTTGTCTTCCTGATCCATGAATTTTAGCGTGACAACCGGCAAGCCTGTTTTTTCTAACAATTGCGGTTCGGTGTATAGCGCGAGAAACTCTTCGGAGGATAAATCCAGCCGATTCTTCAACCGAATTATATCATAAGGCGTTAGGATAATATTGATATCCCGACAGCATTCGGTGAAACATGCTACGCCAGGATGACATTTAAACTTAAAGGTGCTTTCAGGCCCGAGCCGAACCGGTTCGACGCTGGCCATTCTGTCTTGCGTTTTCATTGATTAAGCCCTTCCCTTTATCCAAAAATTAGAATTATTAAACATTAAATTAAGCGATTGAGCAGTTCAAGAGAACTTAATTCTTGATTTATCGCGTAGATATACTATTAGATGAAAATTAAATAAACGATTTTTTCAACCCAA
The DNA here is from genome assembly GCA_050116155.1 of Desulfobacterales bacterium. Taxonomy (GTDB): domain Bacteria; phylum Desulfobacterota; class Desulfobacteria; order Desulfobacterales; family JAHEIW01. Next base: position 6,293 of record JASFPE010000227.1, on the reverse strand, counting down.
GGAGGGCGCAATGGAGCTAACCATCAAACAAGCCGAAAATTTAAAAACAAAGCCAGACGAATCCAAGCTAGGTTTCGGGACGATATTCACCGACCACATGTTTAATATGGATTACAGCCCCGAAAAAGGCTGGCACTCCCCCCGGATCGAGCCCTATGCACCAATTAATCTGGATCCGGCAACAATGTATTTGCATTATGCGCAGGGGGTCTTTGAGGGACTCAAGGCCTATCGCACTGAATCCGGTAAGATTCAACTTTTTAGACCGCAGGAAAATATGCGGCGACTGAATAATTCATGCCGGCGGTTATGCATACCTGAATTTGACGAAGCGTTTGCATTGGAGTCCATGAAGCAGCTTATTGCAATGGAAAAAGAGTGGGTTCCCAGTCAACCCGAGACCTCTCTGTATGTGCGCCCTACCATTATTGCAATGGATCCATTCTTAGGGGTGCGCGCATCCTTTACCTACCGGTTTTTTATTATCCTTTCGCCGGTGGGTGCCTATTATCCGGAAGGCTTTAATCCGATCAAAATCCTGGTTACCTCCGACTATGTCCGTGCCGTGCGAGGCGGTGTCGGAGAATCAAAAACACCGGGGAATTATGCGGCCAGCCTGCTGGCAGGCGAAAAAGCCCATGATGCCGGATACACTCAGGTGTTGTGGTTGGACGGTGTAGAACAAAAATATCTCGAAGAAGTCGGATCCATGAACATCTTTTTTGTTATCGATGATGAAATTCTTACGCCTGAATTAAACGGCAGCATTTTACCGGGCATTACCAGAAAATCCGTTGTTGAACTCGCCAAACATTGGGGAGATAAGGTGGCGGAACGAAGAATCAGCATCGACGAGTTAATGCAGGCTCATGGGTCCGGTAGTTTGAAAGAAGTTTTCGGCGCCGGTACGGCGGCCGTTATCTCGCCGGTCGGACAAATAAAATACGGTGATGAAGTGATCACCATCGCCGACAATCAGGTGGGTCCAATCGCCCAAAAATACTATAAAGCCATTACCGACATTCAGTATGGCAAGGCGGAAGATCCGATGGGATGGATAGAGCCGGTGGCTTGAATTCGGAAGTGGGAATGCGGAAATTTCGAGTTGCGCGTTGGGTGGTCCGGGTTTCGTGGGCCGCGGTCCGCGGTTCAAAACGCGCAACACGCAACCCGTAACGCGCAATCCGAAATTGCCAGAGACCAGTAACAAGCTGCCAGCGACGAGTAAGATGAAACACTCTGAGGTAAAAGACTATTTGCCTGACTTCATATCCAAAATGGAAGCCGAAGGGCTGCCGTCAATCGCCCGAGATACTTTTGCCCATTATTACAAACAGCTTCTCACGGGAGAAACCGGCCTGATATTCGATCGCGATATCCGGCCGGTTGCAGCCGAAGAAATCGAAGCGCTGGACAATCTCAGCGCATACACCGAGGTCGGGAAAAAAGCGTATCAACACGCCATTCGAATTGTCTTAAACGGCGGATTGGGCACCAGCATGGGGTTGGTCGGTCCCAAATCGTTGCTTGACGTTAAATTCGGCCACTCATTTCTAAGCCTGATTATGCAGCAAACACAAAGCAATGCGGTGCAGCTGGCGTTTATGAACAGTTTCAGCACCCATGATGATACGATCGCCGCTTTAAAAAAATTAAATCCCGCCAGGTTTCCGTTGACCTTCATTCAGCATAAATTCCCCAAAATCATACTAGCGGATTATACACCGGCAACATGGCCCCGGAATCCAAAATTGGAATGGAATCCTCCAGGCCACGGCGATGTGTATACCGCTCTTTACGCCAGCGGGCTGCTTGATGATCTGCTCAAAAAAAATATTGAATTTGCGTTAATTACAAATTCAGATAATCTGGGAGCCCGCATGAATGCTTCACTGCTTGGCTTTTTCTGCGAGCATGCCTTTCCGTTTATGATGGAGGTTGCAGAAAAAACCCCATCCGATATCAAGGGAGGACATCTGGCTAGACATTCCAACGGGCGGTTGATTCTGCGTGAATCCGCACAGTGCCCGGAAGACGAACTGGCCACTTTTCAAGATATCGATTTGTATAAGTACTTCAACACCAATAATGTCTGGGTTAACCTAAAAGCACTGAAAAGACTTTTCGAGGAAGAAAAGGCTATCCATCTTCCCTTAATCGTGAATCCCAAAACGCTGGATCCACGGGATAAATCCAGCCCGTCCGTACTCCAGATCGAAACCGCTATGGGCGCGGCGATCTCTTTATTTGAAGGTGCTACCGCAGTCCGGGTTCCAAGATCCCGGTTTTTCCCCGTAAAAACGTGTAATGATCTACTGGCGGCTCGTTCCGATTACTTGGTGTGTACCGCTGATAATAATTTGCAAATTAATCCCCAAAGACAAGCCATACAAAAAGCGGATACAATTAAAATCCAACTCGATCCCAGGTTTTACGGTAAAATTGACGATCTGGACGAACGTTTCAGACAGGGAGTTCCTTCCCTGGTGGAATGTGAATCACTGTCCGTTGAGGGAGACGTGCGATTTCAAAAAAATGTCATCATCAAAGGAGCCGTATCTATTAAAAACAGCAGTACAACTCAGGCAGTGATCAAGGCAGGAACCGTAATCGACACAGACCTGATTCTCTAAATTGGCATAACGCATGGGCCTAATGGGGTGGGGTATAGCGCATAAGGCATATCAAAAAGTGACTAAAGTGATCTAAAGTTTGAAGTGACTAGAAGTGGTTTTAGAACCCCAGATCATGTTCGAGAGCAAAGCGTCCCGTGAATTGAAAGCGGAGCTACACGAAGTCGTACGCGTCGTGGCTGGAAGCCACTCCCACTAATTTTATCAACTAGAGTGATATGCTTCCGCTCTTCTTTAATTTCACCAGTGGGAGCGGCATCTTGCCGCGATTAATTCGCATTTCAATTCACGGGACAACGCAGCTCTCGGACATTAGATGAGGTTATAAAACCACGTCTAGAATCTTTGTGCAGTCTTGTACTTAATACTAATCTTATCTTTCGAACCCGGCGCAATTTTCAAAGAAGCCGGTCGAAGTGCCAATTTAGCTGAAATATTGCCATTTTCTTTGAGCTTGTCCAGCGGGACCTTTTCCGTATACAGGGTGGCAATATCTTCGAGAATGCGCTTGCCTCCGATGACCTCAACGCTTAGCGGATCAATACTGGCTTCAACTAAGACTAAATGGTCCGGCAATTTTCCGACCCAATCGATTTGTACCGCCAGCTTCTTTTTAATGGTGACATCGAGATCCACATCAACTTCGTTGGGATAGACATTTTTCAAAACGATGCCGGGCGGCAGGGATATGTTTTCTCTGGTGATGGTAAATGAATTGCTTCCGGCTACCGCCTTGCTCAAGTCTAATCTTACATCTACCTGATCGGGCTTGATCGACTTTATAAGCGCACCCGAACCGCTCAGATCGAGACTGACGGCATTGACCGAGGTATTCAATATTTCCATCTCGGAATCTCGATTCATATATTCAATCGGAATTTCCAAAGTAACCAGTGTATCCCGTCCGCGGGTGACGTTAAACCAAATCCCGGTGATAAATACGATGGATAGTATGGCTGCCATGGCGGTTTCCAACATTTCTCTGCGCATAAACTGTTGCTTTTTGGTGGCGATGCCCATATGCTCCTGCAGATGCTGTTTCAGTCTGCGTTTCTGTTTGACCTCCTTGAGTTCAGATTTCTTGGCAAAAAGCACATCGCCTCTTTCTTCGGAAACCACAATGACCAATGCATCGCTGATCTCGGCCAACCCAAGAGCCGCCCGATGTCGGGTACCGTAATAGGTGGGAAGATCATCACGATGGGAAAGTGGCAAGATCGCACCGACCTCCCTGATCTGATTTCCCTCGATGATGGCAGCCCCGTCATGAACGGGGTTTCCCGGCCAGAAAATGCTCATGATCATTTCCTTGGAAACCGTCCCCTTCCAGGAAATGCCACTCTGAATGTCTTCTTCCAGATCCTCTTTACCCTGAAAAACCAGCAATGCGCCGGTTTTGCGCTGTGCCATTTCATAAACGCTTTCGACAATAATCTCGATGGTGGGAATGACGGTTTTGGAAGTAAATTCCCATAGTATAGATTTGAGATTTCGGGCCTGCAGAACGCTGCGGATTTCGTTTCTAAAAACAACAATGATAATCAATGCCGCCACGGCGGCCACACCCTGAACGACCCAGCTGGTCACAATTAATCCCAGAAATACGGCAATGCGTTGAAAGAACCACAGAATGGTCATGCCGATCAGAATTCGAAAAACATTGGTTCCTCTGAAAAGAATATAGAAACGAAACAGGATATAGCTGGTCAGGGTAATATCTACGATATCTTGCCAGCGGAGTGTTTGGAGAAAAATGATGAGCTTATCCATGGGTTGTTAATCCGTGATGCTAAATCGTAACACATGCAAAACGTGGCCGTTTTCATCTGTGACTTCCACCCGCCAGGGACCGATGTCTGTTTTGCGAATCTGAATACTGCTAAACGTTGACCAGCGCGGGGGCTGAAGTGCCAACCGTATCCTGGCACTGGGTATGTCTTTGTAAAACCAATTGTGGTAAATGAAAATTTTCTGCGATACCCTGTCAAAGGAGGTGAAACACACCGCTTTCTCCCGTGCAACTGAGAACACAACGGTTCGATTGCGGGGAGCATTGGCAAATATATCCTCACACATTACCGCCTGTGACAAAATTAAGGTTTGCGGTGCTTCGCCTGGAGTCAAGGTCTCTTCTTGCTGAGCAGATCCTGCCCGGGGCAGAAAGACAGAAATTCCACATAACAACAGCAAAATACTGATGGTCCGCTTTTTCATGCTTTGCCTATCCTGATTATGGAATATTGACCGTTTTGGAAATCAATAATATCTATAAATATATCTTTTACTTATATTTTATTTTTTTTCAAGAGAAAAGCTCGATTAAAAGCTTTTGCATAATTTGGCTAATTTTTGTAGATTATAAGTTTAATCATTACATTTCACCGATACCTTAAACGGAAAATCCGGTTAACCGAATGAAGATTGATAATAATCTGGTACAGCAACCACCGCCTGGAACCCGCCTTGTAAAATTTCGCGGCGATACGTTGACATTTTCCCTCACGTTGCCGCATTCCCAAACGGGAAGCGCATGGGTTCGTTCAAATCTAGGACATGCCAGACTGTCCCGGCAAGAAATAATCAGAGAAGTCGAGCATGATGAGACCCGTTTGGGCAGAGACTGGTATGACATGCCCATGCACCAGATAGATGAAAGGAACTTCGCGGCAACGCTGCCGATCATCGAAGGCGGACATTTCGAGGCCAAATGCTTTTTTTTAAAGGAAGGTGATCCCGGCCCGGTCTGGCCAGAAGGGGCCAATGTCGCCATTAATGTCGAACCCGCAGATGCCTGTTGTGCCAACATCATCTATAATGCCTTTGTACGTCAATTTGGTCCAAATAAAGCCGGTCGACGGCCAATCGCATCCCCGGAATCAGAACTCATCCAGGATCTCGATAAAACCGGTTATACCGTAATTCCGCCTTCCGGAACGTTTCGGGATCTCATCGCCGAGGTTGATTTCATTTTCGGAACCCTCGGGTGTACAATTTTAATGCTGTTGCCGATTCATCCGACACCAACCACGTATGGCCGCATGGGAAGATTCGGAAGTCCCTATGCAGCTTTGAGTTTCACGGCTGTAGACCCGGCCCTGGCTACCTTTGACCCGCATGCCACTCCTCTGGAACAGTTTATCGAACTGGTTGATGCGGTGCACCAACGCAATGGAAAACTATTTATCGATATTGCCATCAACCATACCGGTTGGGCCGCCGGTCTGCATGAAACCCATCCAGACTGGCTGGTGCGCGGCGACCAAGGCCGTATCGAGGTGCCCAGTGCCTGGGGGGTTCGCTGGGAAGATCTGACCAAACTGGATTATGGCAAAAAAGACCTGTGGCAATATATGGCCGACATTTTTATCACCTGGTGCCGCCGAGGGGTGGACGGGTTTCGTTGCGATGCGGGTTACATGATTCCGCATGCGGCATGGAAGTATATCATTGCAAAGGTTAGAAGCCAGTATCCGGACAGCGTGTTTCTTTTGGAAGGACTGGGTGGAAAGATATCCGTAACCCGGGATCTCTTAAATACCGCGAATTTAAACTGGGCTTATTCGGAATTGTTTCAAAATTATGATCGTCAACAGATAGAAAATTATCTGCCCGAAGCCATTGACATTTCCGCCTGCGACGGAATTGCCGTTCATTTTGCCG
>JASFPE010000226.1:0-8839 GCA_050116155.1 Desulfobacterales bacterium | reverse complement strand
TTATTAAAACCTAATTATGTCTCGCCGCTGGAGTATATTCGCCATCACATCTGCCCATTTCTTTCTTTCCCAATTTTACAGGACCTCAAATGCCGTAATTGCTCCTCAGTTGGTTCAGGATCTATCCCTGAACACCGAGGCCTTGGGATTGATGTCGGCTTCTTTTTTTTATGCCTTCGCACTAACCCAGATCCCGCTCAGTCTTCTACTGGATAAAATCGGTGCCAGGCGGATGATGACCGGTCTTTCGCTACTGGGCATCTTTGGGGCGCTTATTTTTTCGTGGGCTGATTCCATGTCAATTGGCATTACCGGTCGAATCCTGCTGGGCGTCGGCATGGCCTGCAATCTGATGGGTACGTTAAAACTCATTTCGGATTGGTTCAATCCGCTTACCTTTGCCACTCTTTCGGGGCTTGTATTTTCCATCGGCACCCTGGGCAACATGATTGCAACAACCCCGCTGGTACTGTTGACGGAACAATTTGGCTGGCGCCATAGTTTTCATCTCATCGCGGGCATAAATTTTATTTTAACCCTGACGCTTTACATCATCGTACGCGATAAACCACAGGAACAATTTGAATCAACTAATTTCCATTCACCAACAGGTTTCCAACAGGCTTTTGCCAACCTGAAGCTTCTTTTTAAACAAAAAGACTATTGGATTATTTCATTGTCCACGTTTGTCCGCTATGGCGTATTTGCAGCTTTTCAAGCCCTGTGGGCTGGTCCGTATCTTATTGAAGTCATGGGCTATTCAGCCAGAAACACCGGCAATTTTATTTTATTAATGAATATCGGCTTATTAGTTGGGGGGCCGCTCTGGGGAACAGTATCCGATAGGCTTATGAGAACCCGAAAATGGATCATTGTCATCAGTCTTATATTTTTAACAGCAATTACATTTGCCTTTTCGACAATTCCTTCTGGAACAGCGTTGGCACTGCTAGCCATGCTTTTCTTCGGGTTTGGATTATTCACCGGTGGGGGCAATTTGATTTATCCCCACATCAAGGAGCTCATGCCCCATGATATGTCCGGTGCTGCGATGACGGGCATCAACTTTTTTACCATGATCGGCCCGGCTGTTTTTCTGCAAGGGCTGGGGAGTATGATGCAGACGCTTTACCCGCATGCTTCCCGGGGACCGGATGCATTCAATACCGCATTCCAACTGTGTGTCGGCTGTATGGTGGTCGTGGCCGTTTTATATTTTTTCACAAAAGACACTGCTTCTAACGGAAAGTAATCCAATCCATTTTGGATTTTAGAGGGCCGAATAGTTCATGACCTCTTAATGGTTACACTCTGGATGCAGCCTATCAATTTATCGTCCACTTCGAAGGGCGATAGCGTTACGGCGATATCCTTTCCATAACGAAAAGCCTCATAATAAAAATCGTCGCGTCGGCCGGCTTTAAATTCAGCCAGCATGCGATCGATCCGGTCATTGGTCTCCGGTTTTTGATGACAGCTTCGAATATCGGTATCGAGATACTCCGGTTTTCGATCCAGAACCTGGCTGCTGTAATGGTTGTAAAATAAGATATTGCCCTCCAGATCGATGACGGTAATCGCGACCGGAATTTTATCAAGAATTTGCGGGATTTGAGATGTATCAAAGCCATCTGCTGCTTTAAACGACATAATTTACCACCGTAAAAGCTCTCTATTTCTTTATTCCAACGATGAACGAAGCGAGTTAATCCTCAAGTTGGGTCAATTGGGTTTCCAGTCTATGGATATAAATGTGAGAAAACTCGGAATCCTCCGTTGCGCCGTGCCAGTGTTTTTCGTTTGCAGGTATAACAACAATATCGCCTGCGGTGATCTCCTGTTGTTCGGTGTCGGTGGCAATGATGCCCTTGCCGGCGGTAACAATCAGGATTTGTTCGTGGTCGTGCGCATGAAACTTGTTTCGAACTCCTTTGCCGAAATTGACGACATTGAAATTATACTCTTGGCTGTCCGGCAAAAGAAGTTGTCGGGTCACATCCGATCCGGTAAAAAGGGGGCCAGAAAAATTTTCTTTTTCAACTTCACCAATTTTCACTACTCGCATGTTTACCTCCTAGACTTTTAATATTAATGGTTTGCCCGTTGACCCGTTTCCAGTTTGCCCGTAAAATCGATAACCAAAGGCGAAATAATCAGCTGACCGAAGAATTGATCAGCGAACGAACATAACGGGCAAACGGGCAACAGGCCAACCGGCAAACCTATTTTGGTATCATTCTGAACTTTCAAAGTCCTTGTAGCACAATCGAAAGCGAATTTAAAGCATCTGATTTAGGCTTGACGCCCCAGAGCTTTTCATACATACTCGGATTCCAATTTTCTGAAGACCATTTTGAGAAATTTTACGAAATCTTGTGGGAGGAATAAAGATGGATTTTAAACTTAGTGTAGAGCAGAAGCAAATTGTTGACACCATCGATGAGATGGGCAGAAAGGAATTCGCAGCCAAAGCTTCCCGCTGGGATGAAAATCATGAATATCCCTGGGAGAATATAGAATTGTTGCGTAAGGCCAATATTCTAGGCATGACGATTCCGACTGAATATGGCGGACAGGAACGGCCCTTAATTGACGCAATTTTAGCGATTGAAACCGCCGCCAAGTATTGCGGGGTTACCGCCCGTATCATTGTCGAGACCAACATGGGCGCCTTGGGGTGTGTCATGGCCTACGGCACCGACGAACAACGCAAACTCGTGGCGCATCGTATTCTCAACGAAGGTGATAAACCCGCCATCGCAATGACGGAACCTGAGGCCGGCACAGCCCTGACGGATCTGCAGACCCGGGCAGATAAAGAGGGCGATAAATATGTCATTAACGGAACAAAACACTGGATTACCGGTGGCACGATATCAGTCTCCAATTTAGTCTTTGCCCGCTTTTTTGAAGGCGACCAAGAATTGGGCATCGGGGGGTTGCTGGTAGACAAGGGAGCACCCGGGTTTTCATTCGGCCGGGTGGAAAAAGCGATGGGTTTAAGGGGTATCCCGGAAGCAGAGCTGATTTTCAAGGATTGTGAAGTTTCCGAAGATAACGTCGTTGTCGCTGCAGATGGTTCGGAAAGCTTCAAAAAGCTGATGTACGGCTACAACGGACAGCGGGTCGGTGCCAGTGCCGTCGCCCTCGGAATCGCTCAAGGGGCCCATAATCTGGCCATCGACTGGATGAAAAAACGCATGGCCTTTGGCCGGGCTATTTCTGAATTTCAAGGTCTGCAATGGATGATGGCCGAAGCCGAAATGGAGCTCAATGCCGCCCGTTTGCTGATATATAAAGCCGCCTGCAATGCCAGGGATCTGCCGAATAATGTGAAACTGCCTTACATGGACGAATCTTCCATGGCAAAGGCCTTTACGGGTCACGCAAGCTTTAAGGTTGTCAGTGACAGTCTTCAGATGTTCGGAGCTTACGGGTATTCACAGGATATGCCCTTGGAGCGGATGTTGCGGGATGTACGCATGTTTCAAATCGGCGGCGGAACTTCCCAGGCGCAATTAAATATGATAGCCCGGTCGGTTTTCAAACGTAAATTTGACCTCCGAAAATAAACCATTCCCGCCTCAAGAGGCAGGGATGGTTTATTTTGTATGGTAATTGATGTGATCGAATTCTCTCCCGCCGGAGCGGGATCCCACAATATGAACAACGTTTGATCTACTGTGGTAGCGGCTTCCAGCCGCGATCTAAAAAACAAGAAAATCCTAAAAATGAAATGCCTGAATAGCTACAGGAGATAATCTATGGCGCAACCATTAGCGGGCTTAAAAGTCCTCGATTTTACCAGGGTCCTGGCCGGCCCCTTTGCCACTATGATTTTAGGGGATCTGGGAGCCGAAATCATTAAAGCCGAGCCACTCAACGGGGATGAAAGCCGCAGCTGGCCTCCCATTTTAGAAAAGGGGGAAAGCGGCTATTTCCTGAGTTTGAATCGCAACAAGAAATCCATCACCATTAATTTAAAAGATCCGCGAGCCAGGGAAATTGTCTACCAACTAAACGGCAAAGTTGATATCGTTATCGAAAACTTTACTCCCGGCGTGGTTAAACGTCTGGGGATTGACTACGAGACATTGAGCCGCGAACACCCGGGGCTAATTTACTGTTCCATATCGGGTTTTGGGCAGCACGGGTCTTACCGCGATAAACGTGCTTACGATCCCATTATCCAGGGCATGACGGGGATTATGTCCATCACCGGCGAAAGGGGACGATCACCGGTTAAAATCGGTATCCCCATAACCGATCTTGTCGCGGCCTTATATGCCGTCATCGCAATCCAATCTGCTTATATCCAAAAAACCAAAAGCGGAAAAGGCCAGTACATCGACATCGCCCTGTACGATTCCATGCTTTCGCTCTTGACAATTATGGCCATGCAATATTTTGCCACCCAGGAAAACCCGGGTCGCTGGGGACTCGATCATATCCACCGCGTGCCGGCCAAGGCTTTTGAAACCAAAGACGGCCATTATGTTCAGGTCGCGGCGACCAATGACGTCATGTATCCCAAATTCTGCGAATTGCTGGGACTCGAAGAACTCATTGATGATCCCCGCTTTGATACCAATGCCAAACGGGTGGCCCATCGAGATGAAATTATGCCGCTATTAGAGGATAAAATGCGTCAGAAAACCCGGGATGAATGGCTGCAATTGTTTGAGGAAGCCAAATTACCGTGCGGCCCCATTTTAGATTTCAATGAAGTATTCTCAGATAAAAACGTCCTGGAGCGAGAAATGCTTTTTACGCTGGAGCATCCCATCGAAGGCCTGATCAAGCAGCTGGGCTTTCCGTTCAAATTTTCTCAAACCCCGGCGGAAGCAAGACTAAGACCTCCGCTACTCGGGGAGCACAACGGAGAAGTGCTAGGCTGGTTGGGGTATTCGAGCCAAGAAATAGAAACATTCAAGGCGGAAAAAGTCATCTAAAATACTAGGCTACGGTTTCAGGTTTCGGGTGTCAGGTGTCAGGAATTCGGAATGGGGAATGCGGAATTCATCTATTGGGGATTTCGGATTGAAATTATTAATAATTTAGGAATTGCGAATTTAGGAATTTAGGGATTTAAAATTAAGAATTATCTCTGAATCTAAATTCCTAAATCCCTCAATTCCTGAATTCCTCAATTTTAGGGTTCTGAAACCTGACACCTGAAACCTACTTTAACCCTGAACCTTTGAACCCTAAACCCTGAACCTTAATTTAGGAGACGACTGATGCCAACATACAAGATTGCCGTCATCCCCGGCGACGGGATCGGTAAGGAAGTGGTTCCGGAGGGCATTCGGGTGATCGAGGCCGTAGGCCAGCAATTCGACATCGCCTTCCAATGGAAGGACTTTCCCTGGAACTGCGAAAATTATACCCGCACCGGTCGCATGATGCCTGAAGACGGTATTGAACAGCTTCGCAACCATGACGCCATCTTCTTGGGGGCCGTGGGTTTTCCCGGTGTTCCCGACCATGTCTCGCTGTGGGGATTGTTGATACCCATTCGCCGGCTCATGCGCCAGTATGTGAATGTGCGTCCCGTACGCATGTTAAAGGGGATGGATTCACCTTTGAAAAATCGCGGCCCTGCAGACATAGATTTTATCATCGTACGCGAAAACAATGAGGGGGAGTATTCCCAGGTCGGCGGGAGACTCTACTCGGGAACCGAGGAAGAAATGGCCGTGCAGGAGGCGCTATTTACGCGCAAAGGCGTTGACCGGGTAATCCGGTATGCATTTGAGCTGGCTAGTACGCGGGAGGCCAAACATGTGACTTCGGCCACTAAATCAAACGGCATCATACATACCATGCCTTTCTGGGACGAGCGTTTCGCCGCAATGGCCGGCAAATTTCCGGACATCCGGACAGACCAGTACCATATCGATATTTTGACCGCCCACTTTGTACTGCATCCACATTGGTTTGACGTGGTGGTGGGAAGCAACCTGTTTGCCGATATCCTATCGGATCTGGGACCCGCCGTAGCCGGCAGCATTGGAATTGCACCCTCGGCCAATATCAATCCAACCCGGGAATATCCGTCCATGTTCGAGCCGGTGCACGGCTCTGCTCCGGACATCGCCGGCAAAGGAATTGCCAATCCCATTGCCCAGATATGGTCCGGCGCCATGATGCTCGACCATCTGGGCCACCCGGAAGCAGCGACGGTGGTTGAGGATGCCATTGAAACCGTATTGGAGAATACGCCGCTGCGTACCCCGGATATGGGTGGAAATGCGACAACGCAAGAGCTCGGGAAGGCGATTGCCGAAACGATTTAGTTATTTTGTTATTGGTCCTTCTATTTTACATGATTCATGAGCGATGAGACCCCCCAAAAACTGTTACGATACCGCTGGTTGATCTTCTGGATCCTGGCATTCGGCTATGTCCTGGTTTATTTTCACCGGTTGTGTCCGGCCGTGGTGGCCGAAGACATGCGACGGGATCTGGCTGCCGATGGAGGCCTTCTGGGGCTTTTGGGATCGGCTTATTTCTATCCCTATGCTCTGATGCAGCTGCCCGCCGGACTCCTTTCGGATTCATGGGGCCCCAGAAATACCATAACGCTCTTTTTTGGTGTAGCCTTTGCCGGCTCTGTAATTCTGGGCATAGCGCCGAATGTATACGTGGCCATCTTGGGCCGGACACTTGTGGGGCTGGGGGTGGCCATGCTCTTTGTTCCCACCTTAAAAGTGCTGGCGGAGTGGTTTCGAGTCAAGGAATTCGCCATGATGACAGGAATCCTCATGGCCATGGGTGGGATCGGATCCTACAGTGCAGCCACACCTCTGGCCTACATCAGCAACTGGATCGGCTGGCGCCAGTCCTTTGTGCTGGTGGGAATTTTCACCATGGCCCTGGGTGCGCTGGTATGGGCCTTCGTACGAGACCGTCCGGCAGACATGGGTTGGCCCTCTCCCACAAAGGCATCGGGAAGCAAAGAAGAATCCATTACCCTTCTGCAAGGGGTAAAAATGGTCCTTTCACTGCCCCGTTTCTGGCCTCTGGCAATTTGGTTCTTTTTTACCTGCGCTATCTTTTTTTCCTTTATCGGCCTCTGGGGAGGCCCGTTCCTGATGCAGATATACGCTCTGAGCAAAGCCAAGACAGGACATGTTCTATCCATGGCGGCCATCGGCATGATTGGGGGAAGCCCACTTTTAAGCTATCTTTCCAATCATCTGTTCAAGGCCCGCAAGCCGATTCTGATCCTGGCCAGTATCCTTATGTTGATCATCACCGGCGTACTCTATTTTTTCACCCAGGGCATCCCCATGTACATGCTTTACTTGATCTGCCTGGGAATCGGTATGTTTTCGGGGGCTGCGGTGACCATCGGATTCACCACCAACAAAGAGCTCTTTCCGGTTTCCATCGCCGGCACGGCCACTGGCTTGGTAAACTTCTTCCCTTTTCTGGGCGGGGCTGTCTTTCAGATCATTCTAGGGACAGTGCTGGACAGTCAGGGGCATACGCCATCAGGGGATTTTGCCCTTCAGGGGTTCAGATACTCCCTGCTGGTGCTCTTTTGCTGCGGATGCGTGGCGCTGATCTGTAGTTTATTCCTCAAAGAAACCATGAAAGAATAAGAGAATAAAAATTGTGAAGATGCTATGAAAGGAAGTAGATATTCCGTGATGTTTAATTGTAGCGGACTGAGTTATGCAAGGCTTGATTAACCGCCGAGGAATAAGCGACCCACCTCGGGATCCTCCAGAAGCGCATCACCTCTGTTGGCCATGGCGAGCTGCCCGGACACCAGTACATAACCGATATCGGAAAACTCAAGGCCTTTTTTGGCGTTTTGCTCGACCATGATGATGGTTTTGCCTTCATTGTGCTGGAGGTCATCTAAAATCTCAAATACCATTTCGATATAGCGGGGCTCCAGGCCGATGGAAGGCTCATCCACCAGCAGCACCTCCGGCTCCATGATCAGCGCCCGCGAAATCTCCAGCAAGCGCCGTTCGCCACCGGATAGCACTCCTGCGGTCTGGTTGCGGCGTTCGGCCAGGCGCGGATACTTGGCCAACACCTTTTCCGCGGCCTCTTTGGCCCGGCCGGACTTTTCCATGAGATAGCCACCCATAAGCATATTTTCCTCTACGGTCATGTCCGGGAAAATCGAGGCGTCCTGAAGGATGTAGGCAATACCAGCGCGTTTGAGCTTTTGGTTGGGTGTAAGGCGCGTGATATCCTTACCTCGGATTTTTATGGCTCCTGCGTTGATAGTCGTGAATCCATAGATGGAATGCAGGACTGTCGATTTACCGGCACCATTTGGGCCGATCATGCAAAGAGACTGGCCTGCGCCAACCATTAAGTTATAATCGTGCAACACCATCATCTTGCCGTAACCGGCCCGCAGTCCTTCGATGGTCAGTATGGGTTCCGGGTCGACGAGTTCACCTAGGCGCTCCCGGCTGGGACCCTCGACAGCCAGCCGTGCGGCCTCACGCTCAACCTCATCTACGGAAAGCACGCTATCCACTTGGCCAAGTCCGTAGCCAACAGTTTTTGTCTTTATGCTATTTTGATCGTTATTATCTGTCATCACTCCGCCCCAAGGTAAGCATCGATAACTTTCTGGTCCTTCTGGATCTCTTCCGGTGGACCGCCGGTCAATAACTGTCCATGGGCCAGACAATAGATGTGCTCGGCCAGATTCATGATTGCTCGCATGTTGTGCTCGATCACAAAGAGGGTGATCCCCAGATCGGCATTGGTGCGCTTCAACCGCTCGATCAAACCATTAATCAATGTCGGGTTGACACCTGCAGTGGGTTCATCGAGCAGCAGCATCTTAGGCCCGTTCATC
>JASFPE010000225.1:0-8844 GCA_050116155.1 Desulfobacterales bacterium | reverse complement strand
AATTATTACTCATCATCAAATTCAATTTCCTTGATGAATTTCGCGGGATTGCCCGCGTATAAGCTGTTGGGTTTAACATCAGCCAATACTAAACTCCCTGCTGCAATAACGGCGTTTTCGCCAATCTCGCAGGGCCCCAGAACGGTAACGTTGCTTGCCAACCATACTCCTCTATGAATTATGATGTCCCGCCCAGTTTTAGGATAAGTGGAAATCCTCTTGCGACCTTTTTTACGAATGTCGTGCTCACCTGTTAATAGGCAAACATTATGTCCAAAGCACACATCATCCATCACAGTTATATCGCCAGAACTAGTATTGAATAACGTATTGTTGAGACTAATATTTGGGGCTGTTTTAACACGGCTGACATCCCCATAAACCGTATGCGTGTGCATTAATCTTTGCGCAATCATCGGAGTAATTTGTCCGACTAATTTCTTTATAACCATTATCTATTCCTATTCTTTAATATCAATGGTCAGCTACATCAAATTAAAAAAGAGTTTCTTTGATATTCACTACCAACTGCCATGTTATAAATTTGACAACAGCTCGATTGTCCGCGGCGGTTACGGCGGCAATTTTAGATTTCAGATGGACATCCTCGCGGCGGTCAAATAAACCCCATATCGGCGGGTGGAGGTGTTCAAAATATGTATAAAAAGTCTGTTTTTGGATATGTAGTGAAACCTCCTCACATTCGGTTTTGTCTACCAGTTCATATTCAAATTTATAATGTATATTCACAGATTAATAAAAAATCAAGAGAGTGTCGCACTGAAAGATGGCCAATAGCGAAAGCAGATAGTTTTAGAAAGCCTATGGGCTAATGTATCTTCCTGAATCAAATATGAAAATAGCAAAGCCCTAAAAAGATATGATTACTGTAACTTATCTATAATCTGAGCTTAAAACCTCTAACCCTCCCAGGTCTTGTTAATTCAAAATTGACTAAGAAAAGGATCGGTTTTGCGCTGATTTCCCTTTTTCTTTTTGAGATACTGACATTGTCGTGATCCTTTGTTCTCCATGGTCGTTGATTATTAAAAAACACTGGCTCCCTATTGCTGCGAACAATAGATAACCGACCACTGACGCCTGTTCAGCCAGCTCCTTTGGCCGATGAAGTTGACAAGCAGAGTCGTATTGATTATTTAATATCATGACTTTTTCAACCGGGCGCAACTCGCCTTTTGGATACATATTGGCCTTTCAAATGATAAACATTACGGAACCGTTTAATCCATGAATGGAAAGAAATCGGCAGAATCGACGAATATCCTGATCTTGGGGCTGGGGGGCGTTGGCTTTTACCTGGCCAAGCGCCTGGTGCATGAAGGTTATGCCATCACCACCATTGAGTCGGATGGCAGCATGGTTCGTCATGCCGATGGGAGTTTAGATGCCCGCCTGATTCAAGGCAATGCCATGAGCATTGAATGCTGGCGGGAAGCCGGTGCCGACAAGATGGATTATCTCATTGCGGTTACCAACAATGATGCCGTGAATATGATGGCCTGTTTGATTGCCGACCGCTTCGGCATTCCCCTCAAAATAGCCCGGGTGCGATCCACGGAGTGGGGTGGGGAAGACTCTCTGCTGAGCGCCAGGGACCTTAAAATCGATCTGATCATTCACCCGGAAGAGCTGGCTGCCCAGGAAATCTTTAGGATGATTAAGCTTAGGGCCGGAAACGATATCATCGATGTGGCCGAGGGGCAAATACAGGTCATGGCCACCCGCATTCATGAGAAATCGCCGCTGGCTCACAGGAAACTGAAAGATATTGCTAAAGAGTACCGTGAATTTCCGTTCCGGGTGGTTGCGATTGCGCGGGGAATCACCACACTGATTCCCGGCGGTGAGCACGAGCTATTGCCGCAGGATCAAGCCTTTTTTATGACCACCAACGAAAACCTGCCCCGTCTGATGGGCATGACAGGTGTCGAACAGCAGAAACGCCACCGGGTGATGATCATCGGAGGTGGACTGGTGGGACGCCGTCTGGCAGAGCTGCTGGGCAAAACGGTCGAGGTTAGACTGATCGAGAAAGATGAAAACTTTGCCCAGGGGCTTTCCTTTGACCTGACGAACACAGAAGTGCTGCAGGGTGACGGGTCGGATTCAGATGTGCTGGTTTCGGCGGGGCTGTTGGAAATGGATACCTTTATCACCGCCACCGGCGAAAACGAAACCAATATCATGAGCTGCGTGCTTGCCAAACACCTGATGAATTCAGCGAATGGACAATCACCGGGCAAGCAGAGAAAATGTATTGCACTGGTTAACAAAGAGGATTATTTGGTGCTGGCGGCGACCATGGGATCGGATATCGCAGTGAACAAGAAAATACTGGCCGGCAACGAAATTTTGAAATTCATTCGCAGGGGTGAGGTACTATCCGTGGCCCACCTGCATGGTTTTGATGCCGAAGTGGTGGAAATCGTTGCTGCCCCAAACTCGCCGATTACCCGCAAACCCCTTTCCAAAATGGATCCTTCCTACTACGGAAAGATTATGGTGGGTGGTATCTTTAGAGACGGCGCGTGGCAGGTCGCGCTCGGGGACACACACATCCAAAGTGATGAGCGCGTGATCGTGGTCTGTATGTCACAGCACTTGAAAGATGTGCAGAAGCTGTTTCTTGCCTGAAACCATTTATAGTTTGTGTCACAGCCGTATTTTACAAACTCTGATTGACCTAGTCGTATATTCCTTTCCAGAATAAAATGGTTAAATGCCAAATTTCAAATCCCAAATTACAAATAAATCTCAATGACCAAAATTCAAAATCTCAAGCTTGATGGTCTCGTAAAAAGTCACTTCTCTCGTTTTTTTGTCATTCCGGCGAAAGCCGGGCACGTAGTGAGGCTTTAGCGCTATCCAGTAATTTCAACATGTTCTGGATGCCGGATCAAGTCCGGCATGACGATTCGGTGACTTTTTACGAAACCGTAAAGTTTTAAACATTGGATATTTGAATTTGGAATTTATTTGTTATTTGGGTATTGTAATTTGGTGCTTTAGGACTTGGTGTTTGAAAATTTTAATATCCAAAGATGATCTTTATTTCTTCCAAAATGAGGGGTAGAAAATGACCAGCGCCGAAAACATTTCCAATCGGCCCACCAGCATGTTCCAGGATAAGAACCATTTTCCGATGTCGGAAATAAAGGCGTAATTTTCGGACGGGCCCACCGCGCCGAATCCCGGGCCGATGTTCATCAGCGTTGCGATCACCGAACTCATGGCGGTGAGATAGTCCATTTCATCCACCAGCACCATGAAGCACCCCCCACCCAGCACCAGGAAAATGTTAACGATAAAATAGCAAACGGCCAGATCAACGATTTGAGATTCGACCGGACGCTGATTCATGCGGATTGATATCACCGCCATCGGGCGGAAAAAGATGCGCTTGATGGCCACCACCCCGAACTTCCAGATCAGAACATAATGAACGACTTTGATACCGCTGGTGGTCGATCCGGCGCAAGCACCGATAAAGCACACCGCATACAGGAACATCTGGGCGGACTGGGGCCATTGCTCATAATCGGCTGTGGTGAACCCGGTGGTTGTCAAAATAGAGGTTACCTGGAAGGTTGCGTACCGGATTGAATCGATCAGACTGCCGTATGTGTTTTCCTTCCACAGGATCCATGATACCATACCGCAAAAAAAGATCATGAATCCCACATACCAGCGGAATTCGGTATTGATTCTGATTACGCGCCAGTTGCCCATCAGCATGTGGTAAAAAAGCATGAACGTCATGCCGCCCAGGAACATGAAAACGATAATCACCCAGTCAAAGTAGGCGTTGTTGTAATGCCCGATGCTGGCGTTCCAGGGCGAATATCCGGATGTGGACACCGTTCCGAACGAATGACACAACGCATCGAAAACCGACATGCCCCCCAGACATAAAAAAATGGTTTCCAGCAGGTTCAGGCCCAAATAGATTCCCCAGAGCCAGATCATCGTATCCCGGTTGCGGGGGATGAATTTTTCCCTGGTAATCACCTGGCCGGGACTCGACTCAGCCCGGAACAGGCGCAATCCCCCCATTCCATGGGGCAGGAATATAACGGTCAGGGTTAAAAAACCCATGCCACCGAGCAGATGGGTTTGGCTGCGCCAGAACAGTAATCCGTGCGGAACCACTTCGATATCCGTCAGTATGGTCGCACCGCTGGTGGTGTAGCCGGACATCATCTCAAAGAAGGCGTCGGTGAAGGCGGGAATCGATCCGTGGATCATAAACGGCAGGCCGGACAGCGCAGAAATCAGAATCCATCCGAAAACGGCGATGAAAAAGCCGTCCCTGATGTTTAAATCTTGATATCTGCGAAAGAATCCCCACAACGGCAAACCCATTCCAACAGTGATGATTCCGGATATGGTTAGCGCATACAGGTCGTCTTCTCCATAAAATAATGAACAAATCAACGGAAGTACCATTGAACTACCGGTAACGATCAATAGCTTTCCCAGGACGTTTGCAATAGCGGTGTAATTCATATCTATTCTGCAACGATCATTTTAGATCACAGGAACCAAATCAAACAGGAGGAAACATCTATCCCTGCTTTTGATTTAAAGCATACCTTACAATTCTAAAATTTTCTATAACTGATGATGATTTTTGGGGGTTTATGTCACCACCAGATGCGATATTTTCGATTTAGTGGCACAGGAATTCGATGAACTCGGCTGGTCTCAAATTTCGGCTCCTGTGGTCAGGTTAAATGATTTGTTTGATCCGATTTTTTCCTATTTTCTTCGTCAATAACCTGGAATCGGTTGTGACCCGTGATCAGTCAGATTCCCATGGCAGGGGTGAAGAGACAGATGAGGGCGCCCCAAATGGGATGACTACCAGTCAGGAGGGGCAGGCCGACGGCCAGGGCGAACCCAGGACCGATAAGGAAGCTTAGGGCGCCGATAAGACGACTCGGTTTAAGATGGACTCCACATGAAGGGCAGTTGAGGTGATGCCATCGGCTTGGAAAGGGGAATAGCCAGCCCAAAGCGTGTAAAGACCCCAGAATATCAGCCAGGTGATTACCTCACTTGCAACAGATCGGGATGCGAAGCGATCGATAAATGATTCGTCTTCAGGCCCATCAGGGTCGCAGGATTGATCGAGATCATTTGTTTTAGATCATCAGACGCGACACCGGCCTCCCGCAAAAGATTAAGAAACACGCTCATCCCTTCAATCGGCCAGCCTGCGTTTTTTAGACCCAAATCCGAGCTCAAAACGATCTTATGCGGGTCCAGCTTTTTAAGCAATTCGGCGACATCTCCAACCGGCCGGCAGTATATTGGTGAAGACGGCAGAGATATCACCGCCGTAAACTCCATGTAAGCGCCCAGAGACTGCCAGTTTTTCATGTCATCCGTGCTTGCATCGACGAGAAAATGGGGATGGGTCACCAAAACCCGCCGAACTCCGACCTCATGGCAGCGGTGCACCAGCGCATCGACTTCTTCACGGCTGATGTGCCCGGTAGCGAGAACGACGTCCGGATGATCTGACACTATACGCAATACCTCCTCAGTCTCGTCCGTTAAACCACCATCGGTCCCGATCACCCGCAGGGGTTTTTCCGCAATTTTTTCTTTTGCCATCAACACCGGAAATTTTGTTCCCGGAGCGCGGTGTTTTTCGAAATGATTTGCCGCAGAAATGGTGGGCATCCAAATCAACTTTGCACCGAAACCAATGGCGATTTCAACCGCTTTGGGATTTATACCCCCCACCGAATTGTTCAAAGCAAGACTGCCGAAGATCTTTACCCGGGTTTCGCTCAGCTTTTCCTGCATTGCACGAGCGATCGGAACGGTCGGTATAAAATGATCTTTGAGAACCACGGCAGCAAAACCGCCCCTCTCGGCTTCTTGTATCAGCTGCCAGATATCAAATTCGCGTACCGTGAGCGTGGGCCCGGCGTGAACATGAGTGTCGACAAAACCTTGCAAAAGCGATTCTACTTTCGACATATTTACTCCTCTCTTTAACCAGAACGAGCTGCTCCGGATAGATTTTTGTTGACCTTACAGGCCATGGGTTTTCCGCGCCCTATGGTGGCCATGCAGGTCATACACTCTTCGTAGCGGTCGTTGCGTTTATTTGTGAGTGGGGAGAGGAACTGGCTGCCCGGGGCTATACGACCGTCTTTCCGCACCGCACTGGCCGCCACGATGACGAGACCGACATCTCGCGACCGTTCTGTGTAGAATTGAATGATCGCCTCTGTGACGATGCCTTCCGGACTGCCGTAGTTTGTGGTCAATGGCGGTAGGGCAATCCTGTTGCGAAGTCGCATGCCATTGATGATTACTTCGTCTCGTAGTGCAGCCATTAGGGCTTCCTCCTTCTCTCATATGAATTCGATTCTGCTACCAATGAAAGCCTTGAATAACTCACTATTATTCCGGGGGCAAGGAAAAATGGTATGGTTAGCGATTAACCCCATACATCCTATGCGTTGAATTGGAAATAATACTGAAAGTTTGCATAGGTGGCCTGAATATATTTAATATTTTTTAAAAAGTAGCCGATGTATATAGAAATACAAACGTATATGGAGAAGACTATAGTAAAATCGCCAAATGTTGTGAGCCCAACTCCTAAAAATTCAGGTTTGATTTCCCAACGACAAGGATTTGCCACCGGGTGCCTTATTGCCATCATCGTGGTGGCGCTTCTCATCGTCGCCGGAGGTATATATGTCGCAAAGAATTTCAAAAGCTGGGCAGCTGCAGGCATTACGGCGGCGATGTCCATGATGATTGAACAATCGGAATTGCCTGATGAAGAAAAATCTGAAATTGTTGAAATTTTGAATCAGGTCAAGGAAGAATACCTGGCGGACGATATCTCTTTAGAAGAGCTAGGGAAAATTCTTGAAGACATGGTAAACTGCCCGGCGATTGCGATGGGAATTGTCGTGCAGTTCGAAGGCAGTTATGTGGAATCGTCAAATTTGAGCGATGGGGAAAAGACTGACGCAAAGCTGGCGTTGAACCGTTTCGCTCAGGGGCTGACGAGTGGGGTGATCGGCTGGGAAGAGATTGAAGCTATCGTTGCACCGGTTTCAGAGACAAACGCTGAGGGTGATCTGACCCTCAAAGATCCCGCAAGAGTCACAGATGATGAAATCCGTGAGGTGCTGACCGCGGTGAAAATTGCAGCTGACCGTGAGAGCATCCCTGAACAACTCCTCGAAATTGACATCTCAGAATCCTTCAGACAAACCATAGAGCAGGCCTTGGCACGGCCTTTGGCTTAAATTACACCCTGCCGATACCAAGCTTTCTTAGTTTATCTATAGCCGCATTTTTTTGACACGATAATAGAGGCTTGCTTATTTTCCCGTTTATGATTATGGATAAAGATGAATTTAGAAATTAACGATCTTAACTCTAATCGCCATGAAATAGGGGGTATGATGCCAATGAAGATCATAGGACTGTTCATATTGTTGCTGATTTTGGTTTCAGGCTGTGCATCTTCCAACAAGATCAATGCCGTTGACGTTGGTATGTCCGAAGACGAAGTCATCGCCGCCATGGGTGAACCAGATAGTACCAGCGCCGTCGAAAACAGTGTGTTCCTCAGATACAAGCTCTGGGCGGGAGGCCCTTTCCTGGATGATTATTTTGTCGAATTAAAGGATGGCAAAGTTTGGGCATATGGTCGTGTGGGCGACTTCGGGCTTGGATATTGAGTTTCAAATACCTTCCGTCAATCCGATGTCCTTTTCCTCAAGTATTCATCTTAACAAACCGATAATTAAAATATGACCGATCTTCAAGATATTATCGGTGCGATTGATACGCTCAAACCAATACCGCCGGTTGCCACACAAATTTTGGTGCTGACTGAGGATATAAATAGTTCGTTGGCAGACATTGCGGCCCTGGTTTTGCATGAACCGACGATTACGGCCAATGTCCTGCGAATGTGCAATTCGGCATATTTTGGACTGGCCAGGAAAGTGGATTCGGTTCACGAGGCGATGACGTTACTGGGTTTGGACCGGATCGTTGAACTGGTATTGATGGACAGTTTATCTGATAACTTTGTCGATGAAGACAAGGGTTATGGGCTTGGTGAAGGTGAACTCTGGCGTCATGCTGTACTATCGGCCCATGTTGCCAAAATTATGGCTAATTACAACGGGATGTCACCCAATAAACATCTCGTTTTTACAGCAGCTTTGGTGAAGGATATCGGCAAATTAATTCTCGGGCGCTATGTGGCTTTCGCATTGGAAAAGATCAATATTCTAGTGGATTCGCGAGGCTATAGTTTCAATGAAGCCGAAAAAGAAGTCATCGGTATGAACCATGAAGAACTCGGAGCCCTGATGGCAAAAAAATGGCGGTTTGGTGAGAAATTATCTTATATTATTCAAAATCATCACCTCTCCGATGAATCCGCCAGAGGTGATACCGAAACGGCCCTGGTTTATTTGGCCGATATCGTATGCATGATGATGGGTATGAACTCGGGTGTCGATGGCTTGGCATATCGGTTCTACGGTGATGTCTTGAAACGCATGAAACTCACCGAAAACGATCTTCAACAAGTAATTTTAGAGACCAGTGAAAATTGGGAGCAAATCGAGAGACTGCTCAATCTGGTTTAACCTGTCACATTCCTCCTTTCAAAGTGACGGTATTCTGACTGACCCATTTATTTATCCCCCTTCTATTCGGTTTCAGGTTTCAGGTGTCAGGTGTCAGCAATTCGATTGCGGATTGCGGGTTTTGGATTTCGGATTTAAAAAACCTGAACCTTGAACCCGGAACCCGGAACCCGGAACC
>JASFPE010000224.1:0-8862 GCA_050116155.1 Desulfobacterales bacterium | reverse complement strand
TTTTCCGGGCAATACCGGCGACGGCTATTGCCTGGCGTATAAAGCCGGTGCTGAGTTAAGCGGTTTTGAATACACCCTGATTTATTACATCATCAAGGATATCAATGCTCCGTTGCTTTATATCACGTTGACCCGGGGTGCCAATTTGTTAAACGCCTTCAATGAACACCGGGAAAAAGACCACCCGTCGATCAAATCCATGCTGGTTGAACACCATGAGGGCAGTGGACCTTTGCGGATTATTATGAATCATCTGCCGGAGGCAAAGATCAAGGAAATTGAAGATATTCTATTTACCACCGAGCGTCCGGTCCAGGAACGATTTTTCCAGGGCCGGGATGTGAATTTTCGCAGCGGAGAAATCGAACTATGGCCTACAGAATGCTTCCTTTGCGGCGGACACGGGCTTACCGGGGTGCGGGTGAACGAAAAGGCTGAAACCACGGTTGCCGGTTTGTACGCTGCCGGAGACACTTCCCTGGTGGCCCGGGGCCACCTTTCGGGCGCATTTGTGTACGGTGAAATTGCTGCCGAAAGTGCCACCGAATTTGCGGCGGATGCGCAGAAAACAGAACTAGAAACGGATCAGATATCTGCGTTTATTAAAAATCAGGAAAATCGATTTAATCAAAGCGGAAATCCCATTCCCATAGAAGAATTCGAATACAAAGTAAGACGGATTATCAATGATTATATTGTGCCGCCGAAAAACGATTACAAGCTCAACAACGCACTTTGGTGGATGGATAGATTCCGCAAGGAAATTAAAGAGCAGGTCCGTGTTCGAGATGTTCACGACTTATTTAAGACCTATGAGGTCGAAAACATTATCCAATGTGCCACCATGAGTGCCTTGGCCTCAAATGAGCGCAAAGAAAGCCGCTGGGGACTCTGGCATTTTCGTACGGACTATCAGGAGAGCAACGACCAGGAGTGGCTGAAGCACATCGTGTTAACCCAGGGGGAAGCGCCTGAAGATATGCAAATATCCCATAAGGAAATCCTAAGGATGGAAACAGTTTAGCAGAATCTACGGAATTCCATGGCGCCTACCACTTTTATGGTTTCAGGTGTCAGGTGTCAGGGATTCAGCGGCAATACAGAAATGTTTGAATAGAAGAAAACATTTGAGCAGAATATTCCAAAACAAGATCGGCGCTGGTAGATCACAAAGCAATAACCAGATTATGAAGCTAATAACGTCAGTATTCAAGTTTTAGCTATCGCTCTTTCTTTTGCTGACACCTGACACCCGACACCTGGTAGTTGGAATAAAATGAGAATATATTTTGAGCCTTTGTGGGAGGAAGTTTTACTGCACCAGATTGAACCGGAGGAGACGAGATGCGAATCAACATGTTGGAGAGTTTAACGGATAATATCGTTATCGATAAAGACAAATGCACTTTTTGCGGCATATGTATCGAACGCTGTGTGCTGGATAACTTGAGGATGAAATTGGCACCGTGCCGGCAGGCCTGTCCGCTGGGCGTCAACTGTCATGGTTATGTTCAGTTGATAGCACGGGGTGAAGAAGTCGAAGGCCTGAAGATCCTATGGGAAAAATTGCCATTTCCGGGAATCTTGGGTCGGATTTGCTCACAGCCATGTGAAGATCAATGTTATCGTAAAAACGTCGACGGCAAACCGGTGGCGATTCGTTATCTGAAACGCTACCTTGCCGATGAAGTCGATGACAGTCAAATCGTTTTGCCGGAAGTTAAAGCAGATACCGGGAATAAAGTGGCGGTAATCGGATCCGGCCCGGCAGGATTGATGGCCGCATATGATCTTAGAGTTCAGGGAAATGCTGTTACTGTCTTTGATGCAGAATCGGCTCCCGGGGGAATGCTTCGCTGGGCGATTCCCGAATTCAGGCTGCCGGAGAAAGTTTTAGTAAAAGAATTGGATGCACTCAGAAAGATGAGAATTAACTTTGAATGCGGGACAGCGATTGGACAGGATAAAAGCATTGATGAGTTAAAACAGCAATTCCAGGCCATTGTCATGGCTATCGGATGTCAGAAACCGCTAAGGCTGAATATGGATGATGAAAATTTGCCGGGTGTTTACCACGGCCTTTCTTTTCTGAGAGATGTTCGCTGCGGTAAAAGCCCGCAGGTTGGAAAGAAGACCATTGTCATTGGTGCCGGCAATGTGGCGGTGGACGCTGCTCAAACCGCCCTGCGCCTGGGCTCAAAAGAAGTAACCATGGTATGCCTGGAGTCTGATGAGGAAGTTCCGGCATTTCCATGGGCCATCGAGAGCGCGCGTTCTGAAGGTGTGAAAATGGAATGCTCCTGGGGTCCCTTAACATTTTCTTCCCGGAACGGTGTTGTCAGTGGTGTCGAATTTCAACGTTGTCTGCAGGTCTATGACGCCCGTGGCGTATTTCAGCCCACGTTTGACAATTGCGAACTGTTGCCACTGGACGCCGATACTGTCATCATCGCCATCGGGCAGGTTTCCGATACGGACTTGATGGAAAAAATCGGGGTGAATTCTGGAAACCTCGATCCGATAACGCTTCAGACGTCAGATGAAATGATATTTCTGGCCGGCGATGTCATCAGCGGGACATCGTCCGTTGTGGAAGCCATGGCCAAGGGTCGCCAGGCAGCCGAATCAGTTGATCGATTCTTCAAAGGTGAACACATGCAATACGGGCGTAAATACGCCGGCCCCATTGAAACTGAATTTGAAATTGATATCGACAATGCCGATCCAACAAAACGGCTCAGCATTTCAAAACATCAGTTCAAAGGCGAAAATGACTTTGCGGAACTGGAGCAGGGCGTCGATTCGAAAACCGCCCGGCAGGAAGCCAGTCGATGTTTATCCTGCGGGCAACCGTTTGGTAAGTATCGTACCTGCTGGTTCTGTTTACCCTGTGAGGTGGATTGCCCCCATGAGGCTTTGTGGGTGGAAATCCCTTATCTGTTGAGGTGATAATTGTAAAGACAATATCCACAGGGCTTGTTCACTTTCAACATGTCGGTTGGAGACTAAAGGTTTCAGGTGTCGGGTGTCAGGTGTCAGGGTAAATAATTTAGCAATTGCGAATTTAGGAATTTTAGATTTGATAATTCAGGATTTAAGATCGATTTCGTCTGTTTCGTTAATTCCTAAACCCATCAATTCCTAAATGCCTTAATTGATTTTTTAGCCTTTTCTGACACCCGACACCTGAAACCTGAAACCTGCTTTTCTTTAGAACTCGAAACTCGTATCTCGTAACACGCAACCCGAAAACGCGTAAAAGGAGTGAAAAAATGGCATCCGATATTATCACTTACAGTCCCATCGAAACAGATTGGTCCTACGAGGCGGTCGTTCAAAAAGGCCTCACTTTTACCTCACCATCCGTGAAGACCTTTCAAGCCTATTCACAACCACTGGTTCTAAAAAAAGGCGAAGGGCAATACCTGTGGGATGTCAACGGGAAGAAATATCTGGATTTGATGGCTCAGAACCTATGCATCAGCGTCGGATACAACCATCCACTGGTGAACAGTGAGGTCAAAAAGCAAATGGATATGCTGACGCACAGTACGGCCATGTATGTTCATGCGGTTCCCGTGCACTATGCCGAAGAGCTTGCAGCCCGCTTTCCCGGTGATCAGGAATGGGTTGTTCAACTGGTCAACAGCGGCGCCGAAGCCGTCGATGTTGCCCTTATGATGGCCCGCTTATACACCGGCAATCTCGAAATGATTGCGCTGCGAACCTGTTATCACGGCGTACAGGGTGGTGCGCTTTCATTGGCCGGCATGCATATCTTCCGACAGGCAGTGCCACCGGATCCCGGCATTCATCATGTCGCCAATCCTCACCCATATCGAGGTGTCTTCGGAACGTCGACCGAAGCCTATCTCGATGAGATCGATCGAACAATTATATCTTCTACCCCGGGGAAAGTCGCCGGATTTATCGTGGAACCTATCCAGGGATTTGGTGGTGTCATCCCGATGCCCGAGGGATATTTGTCCGGTGCCTTTGAGCGTATAAGGGCTGCAGGGGGTGTCTGCATTGTCGATGAGATTCAAACCGGTGTCACCCGCACCGGTGAGCATTTCTGGGGCTTTCAAATGGATGACGTAATTCCGGATATCATCGTTCTCGGGAAGGGCATTGGTAACGGTTTCCCCCTTTCCGCCGTGGTGGTAAAACGCGAAATCGCCGAAGCCATGGCTCATCGAAAATGGTTCAACACATACGGCTCCAATCCCATGAGCTGTGCCGCGGGACGCGCCGTTCTGCGGGTCATTGATGAGGACAAAACCCAACAAAATGCTAAAAAAGTCGGAGCCTATGCAAAAGATAAGTTGCAGAAATTACAGGCTAAGAACGATATCATCGGTGATGTACGCGGCAGCGGTCTGATGCTCGGTGTCGAACTGGTCAAAGATCGCGACACTAAAGAGCCCGCGGATGAAGAAGCTGGACGAGTCGTCGAGACCGCCAGAGACAACGGGGTGATTATCGGAAAAGGCGGGGCCATGGGAAATATGCTGCGCATTAATCCGCCGCTGTGCATCCAAAAAGATGACGTCAATTTTTTTGTTGACGTGCTGGACAGTAGTTTTAGTCAATTGTAATTACCTTTTGGCAAGTGATCTCAAATATTTATCACCCCTCGCTGCTGCTTGCGATAAAGCTATAGTCGGCAGCAAAGAATTTATCAAGAGCATCAGTACAATCTTTGAGTCTATGCACGAGGATGGAACCCTGACCGCTTTCTCTATGAAATGGTATGGTGTTGATATTAGCAAGAAGGTCAGATGAAGCTAATTGAGGGGTCGGGGAGTTTTTAGCGCAAATGCTTGTCATTGTTGCAAGGAAAGCCGTGCCGAAGCTTGAGAGACTGCCATCATTGCTGTTTTTGTCATTCCGGGCTTGACCTGGGCACCTAGTGAAGCTTTAGCGCTATCCAGTTCATTTTCAGGGGGGGAGAATTCTGGATGCCGGATCAAGTCCGGCATGACAAAAAAACTCCCCGGCCCCTCAGCTAGTTAAGCCGGAGCACAGATCAAGCTTCCTGCAATTATTTGAATCCCCGACGGTAATCAGGAAAATGGATGATGTAAGATTTGCCGGCCACGAAGGTGGGGATTTTTTATTTATCAGAATAAAATAAAACTAATTTAGTGATTGAGCGTCGAACATCGAACGCCCAATTGACAGAATACATTATTCGATGTTGGACGTTCAATGTTCGATGTTCGACGTTTATTTTTTGACGTAAACCCTGAACCTTGAACCCTGAACCCATGAACGCATGACTATTTAACCGTAAGCACAGGGCAGGGGGCTTCCAGGATTACATACTGGGCGGTGGAGCCAAACACCAGTTTTCCGACCTTGGATCTTCTGCGGATACCCACAACAATTTGGTCAATTTGATTTTCTTTGGCATATTTGACCAGATCTTCTCCAGGAGGCATACCGCGGACCGAAAGGTGTGTTTCGCAGGGGATTTCATCTTTCTTCACAATAGACCTGGCAAAATCTAAATCTTTCTCAGCCTTTTCAAAATCTTCCCGCGGCACCTGGGGTCCGCCTTCCATGGACGTGACGATATAAATCTTGCCATTAAATGCCTTTGCATGCCGGGTTGCCAGCTTTATGGCGTCAGCCGCCACTTTTGATCCGTCATAACCTACCAGAATGTTCATAATTTGCACTCCTTTTTCTTTATTGAATGAAACCTTCGGCTCTGCCGCAGGACCGAGATAGCTTTCAGCGTTCCAGGCAGATCAATATCTTATAATTAGTTGACGGGCTGATTGGTTGACTGGTTGATTAAGTTAAAATATTTAATCCAATTAAATCAATTAACTAATCAACCCAATCAACTTAATAAACCTGCTATTAATGGAAAATGAGTTTAGCTTCCTTGAAGCCATTCGCTTGGCGGTTAAAGCATCACCTACCGGGGAGGCTCATTATTCAGACTATAAAATTTCCTCAAATACTTTTTATGATATTCGAAATTCCAGTGTTCATCTTTGATGATACTCGCCGCTCCAAGGCGATTTCCTTTCTTTATACAGGTGATCAGACGATAATGCTCATCGACATTTATTAATTCCCATTCTTTGATATAATCCCGTCTTGGAAAATCGTAAAGACGACGTTTTATGGGTGTGAGAATTTTTTTTATAATTTCATTATCGGAAAGGTCAAGAAATATGTCGTGAAAAGTCAAATTCAATTTATAATAGCGCTCATATTCCTCATTCTTTAAGGCTTCTTCGTATTCGGCATTGATTCTTTCCATCAGCGAGATATGCTTTGGTTTGATCCTGTCGAAAACCGATAATATCGCCGATGATTCCAATGCTCCAAGAATTTCATAATAGCTTTTGATTTCGTGCAGAGGGAGTTTATTTACGATGACACCACGACGAGGTAATATCGTCACAAAGCCTTCGGTTTCGAGTTGTATCAGTGCATCGCGCAAAGGTGTTTTGCTGATCGCCAACGTTTTGCTGATCTCATTCATGTTGATGGAAGTGCCGGGAGCAAGCATTCCACTTTGCATCTGCTGCCGAAAGAAATAATATACCTGCTCACGCAACGAAATTTGAGTCGACATGGTTTAAATCTCCAGATGGTTTTCCGTAGCGTTAACCCTTTTTACGATTCTTTTCTATTTTGTATCCTACCATCATAATTACACCGAATACTTCTTCTTAATGCGTGTGAAATTCTCTCATTTCATACTTAGATATATCAGTATATTCATCAATTATAATTTTAACATGCTGATATTAATATGTTTATTGAGGAATATGTTTAATTAATAAAATAATATTGTAGCTTTGTCAAATCAAAAGTCGAATAATTGATATTTGAAAATACGTTTGTATCTATAAGATATTGGTATAAATGAATTATATTAATATAAGAAACATTAATAAAAATATTTTTTTGCTTGACACCCATCAGCTTCTGATATATCAGTAAAATTTAGTTATTAATTTAAATTATTTAATGAATTTCATTCATATAGAAAAGGAGGAAATTAACATGACACTCTTGGAAGAACCGATAAAAGAGGTGGTCAAGCTCAAGAACTATGTAGGCGGCAATTGGGTCGAATCAACTGGAGAGCTAAAGGATATTGTTAATCCTGCCACGCAAAAGGTAATAGGTCAGGTTCCTCTTTCTACAAGAGATGAAATGAAAGGGGCTATCGAAGCTGCCAAAGAAGCTTTTCCAGGCTGGAGGGCCAAATCCCCCCTTGAACGGTTGCGCTACTTAATCAAATGGAAAACGGCAATGGACAAATGCAATGATGAAATTTCTCGAATCGAAACCATGGAGCACGGGAAAATCATCGATGAAGCTACCAAGGGAACCGAGCGTGCAATCGAAAATATTGAAGTCGCTCTGGGTTCACCTTCACTGACGATGGGCTATAATATTAAGGACATTGAACCCGGGGTAGACACCGTTCTCTCTTATGAACCTCTGGGCGTCTTTGGAATCATCTCTCCGTTTAACTTTCCATCTATGGTTCCGCTCTGGTACGCCCCTTATGCGATCGCTTCCGGTAATTGCGTGATTGTCAAACCATCCCCACTGGATCCGATCTGCGCCAACAAACTCAGTGAAGTCATTGATGAAATAGGGTTGCCAGCCGGGGTATATAACCATGTCAACGGCGATATCGATCCTTCCTTAGAATTGCTGGAGCACCCGGATATTAAAGGTGTGTGCTTTGTCGGCTCCACCAAGGTCGGCCGGGATGTTATCGCTAAAAATTGTGGTGAGCATGGCAAACGGTATATTGCCCAGTGTAGTGCTAAAAATCCTTTGGTGGTCATGCCGGATGCCAATATAAGTGATACGGTCACCAACATATTGCCTTCATTCTTTGGCAACACGGGTCAGCGCTGTCTTTCCGCAGCTAATCTGGTCGTGGTAGGCGGCGATGACTTCTATAAAGAATTAATGGATAAGGTAGTGACGGCAGTTTCTCAAATCAGGGTGGGTTATGGATTAGATAAAACCGTTAATATGGGACCCATGCAATCCGTTGTCGGCAAAGAGAGGGTCCTCGGTTACATTGAAAAAGGGCTCCAGGAGGGCGCGAACCTCAGATTAGATGGAAGAAATCCGGAAATCGTGGGAGATTATCCGGATACCTGTTTTATTGGTCCAAACATTTTTGAAGATGTCACACCGGAGATGACGATTGCCCGGGAAGAGATTTTTGGACCGTTGATGAGTGTATTGAGATTCAGCGATTTGGATGAGGCCATTGATTTTGTCAACAGCAGCAATTATGGAAACGGAGCCTGTATCTTCACCACCAGAGGCAAGGTGGCCAGAGAATTCCATCACCGAGTCGAAACCGGAAATGTCGGTGTAAATATCGGAATCCCGTGCCCACTTTGTCTCTTTCCCTTTGGTGGCTCGAAAGACTCCTTTTTTGGTATTATGCACGGACAGGGCCAGGAGGCCATGCGCTTTTTTACGGATTCTAAGATATTAACCCAGAGGTGGTTTTAATTTAATATCTCTTCTTGAGACTTAGAAAGAAACAGAAAAGAAAAAATAAATTAAATCAGACACTTTAATTGGGAGGTGGAGATGAGCACAAAGATTCCTGATCAGGCGCAGGTCGTTATCATCGGGGGAGGCATCGTAGGTTGCAGCGTGGCCTATCATTTAACCAAACTGGGCTGGTCGGACGTGCTGGTTCTGGAACGCAAAGAGCTTGGCTCCGGAACCACCTGGGCGGCCGCCGGACTGCTGGCGCAACTGCGGCAAAACCAGGAAATGACCAACCTGGCCAAATATACCGTTGATCTTTATGAAGGACTCGAGGCCGAAACCGGTGTGGCCACCGGA
>JASFPE010000223.1:0-8872 GCA_050116155.1 Desulfobacterales bacterium | reverse complement strand
GCAGTGGCCACATATGATATTGCTGGATTTTGGATAAAAAGCAGAAAACAGTTGAAGGGCGAGTAATTTGGGAACCGGGATATAAAATTTAAAAGATTGACATATTCTTTATGGTTGTGTAGCCGATGGCTGGCGCTGAAAATTTCATCCACGGCATTCAGTTCTATATCCTGATCGATGGGGCGGCCATCTTCATATATTTCGCTTGCGGCAATGCTGCTGTCAGGGAACAAATTCATCTGCTGAGACATAAATTCCGCCTCCATAAAACTTAATAGGTATGGTCATGAGCCACTAAGTTTGCGGATAAAAAAACCCCGTCTTGATTAATTAAACGGGGTTTTTAGCAGTTTTTTCATGGCCACCTTTTGGTTTGGGTTAGCGCATTTTTATTTTTTATCAACCACTTATCATAGAGGCCTTTCTGGAGTCAATAATTTTGGATTTAAGCCGGAATTGGATCAAACATAAAGGGTCTGGCCGTGGTTGAGATCCACCCAGCGGTCAAGCAGTCCTTCTTTTTTGAGCTCCTGCTCGATTTGAATCGGTGGTAAATGTACCGGTTCATCCCCCAATCGGAAGGTGCCCCAGTGGACGATCATCAATTTTTTGGCATTTAACTCTCTGAATGCCTGAACGACTTCGCGAGGATTCATATGGCTTTGGGCCATGAACCAGCGGGGTTCGTAGGCGCCCAAATTGAAGATCGCCAGATCGATATCAAAGTCATTTCCGATTTGTTCAAATCCATCAAAATAAGCCGAGTCTCCGGAGATATAAATCGTATAGCCATCGGCGGTTTTAATCAAATACGAGCCCCAAAGGGAGCGGTTGGGCCCCGTCAGGGGGTTGCGCATGGTCCAGTGATTGCACGGCAATAAGATGATTGAGCGCTTGCCATCCCGATAGGTATCATACCAGTCCAATTGCGTGCGATTTTTCAGATCGAGACCCTGGAATATTTCATTGTAGCCCATTGGGGTGATCATGTGGGTGCCTGGTTTCAACATCTCCAGGGTTGATGTGTCCAGATGGTCATAATGCCCATGGGTTATCAGAACATGATCCGGTTTCGGCATGATGTCGGAATCAAAAGCCAATGGGGTAAAGTCTTTAATAAACCAGAAAATCTCGGAAAACACCGGATCGACAAGCACATATCGATTGGAATCCTTGATCAGCACGCTGGCGTGTTTGATAAATGTAATTGAGAGTCCCCGGTGGCGTCGAATCGGGTCCCAGTCGATCGATACGGGATTTACGGCTTGATCGTTCAGATGTTCTTTGAAACGATTTTCATGAAATAGTTTCCAGGACATCACTTTCCAGAATCTGTTGCGACGCATCGGGCCCAGTGGATTTATAAACCCCCCTGCTGCATGATGTTGTTTTTTCAGGGAGATTTTTCGCAGATCGCGACCGTTGAGGGGTTTGTAATGCAGCGGTGCGTTCGCGGTATTTTCGGACGCATTTGACATGGGCACATTTGGTAGCAGGCTTAACATCACCAAACTCTTAAATGCAGTGGCCATTTTTCGAATGAAATATCTGCGGTTCATATTTTAGACAATAAGCATGATCGAAGTCCAGGCAAATCATTTTTAACACAGATATTGGCCATATTTGTGTCGTGAGGTTTAAGAAAGGGTCCAGAGCGGTGTGGAAAAAGGTTTGAATGACGTCCGTGATCGAAACCCAGGTTATCTTTAGCCGTTGTTATTCACCTTTGGAAAAGGAAGAGAGCGTTTCGTTTTCCATCGATCACGGACGTCAAACTCATTTGAGGAGCCATGATGTATCGGCGAATATGCTATTTCCAAATTCCTGCGGACACATCTGTTGAGGGGCTGCGAACCAGATGGATCGAATTGAACCTAAATTCGAGTGTTCCTCCGGAACTCGTAGGCCCCGAATTCCAATGATAATCTGATCCCAGGTTGGTATCAATCTGCACAAACACATCTTCGTCTTGCGCCCAACCAGAGGAAGACAACTTAAAATTGGTCCATGTTAGGGTTTCTCTTACATTGAGCTCGGATATGGCCGACGCTATTGCCCGGTTACCGGCCGTGTCTGAAATAAAATCAAGGCGATGAATAGTGACCGAAGCCAAAACACCCATAATCAACATTACAGAGAGAAGTTCAAGTAGTGTAAATCCATGGTGATTGAGGGTGCGCAATTGCTTTTGCATTAAGATCGTCGTCATACAGATTACCCTCACCGTTTCTTCTGGTAGCTAAATTTGGTTCAAATTCAACAATCTGCCATTCGCCATCTGTTCGTTTTTTCAGCTTACCTTAGTACCACAGCACGTTAAACAATGCGGTCAGTGCACAGAAAAAGCCAATAAGATCCAGTGTATCAATCGACATCTATTATTCCTTTTCCATTTGAAAACAAGTTATCAGAAACCACAGGCTGTGTACGATCTTGATGCGTTATTGCATTTTTCTGATAATATCCCCCCATGAATATTGTGTTAACAAAACGCTGCAGTCTTTCCTCACCACATACGCGGATAAGAAGAAGACCCCCCGCCAAGGTAGCCAAAGCCATGACTACCTTGACGCAGCTTTTAAGGGTATCCAGTTTTTGAACGATGCTGTTCAAAATTTTAAAAAACCTTTTTTGTTTTGCGTGTTTGCGCGTTGTGCCATACAAAATTGCAGACGTTTGCCTTGAGTAACAGTCAGTTTCCAGCTTTGTCTATTCTTCTGCGCTCAATACCCGATCTTTTGTCTGGAATATGGTCTGAATAGCTGAATCGACGTCTTTCAATACCCGTTCTCCTGTCATCGTCTTCCGGATCATAATCAAGATAGGGTAAATTTTCGGATGTGCTTTTTTTAAATCGCAACGCGTTATACATTTCATTAAAATCTGACAAAATTACACCTTACGCCTGCTAAATTTGGCAATTGAGATAAGTTTTCATTATACCGGCCATAGGTTTGTTAAGCTCTAAGCGCCTGCTAATCAGGTTTTCGTTCACCGTTTTTCAAAACGTGCTTTAAATATTTTCTTTCAGCGAGTTTATAATTTTCGGAAGAATAATGGTTCAGATTCTCTGGAATTTGGAATTTCCTTCGATATTTTTCTATCAATAATTGCATTCCTGAATTCTGCTTTGATTTACCATCCATGCAAATAAGTCTTAGCAAAAATCATGCAAGCGATGGAAAAATATAACTTATATATAAATATCAGGGGGTTATTAAAATGATGGCCTGTTTAGGAGGGGGCTGAATGTGAAAAAAAGTCGCGAATTATTATGTAGTTTGTTTCATAAATTGAATATTTACGGTTAGATAGTGATGAATTCGTAAGAAGTCGAATTCATTCCCGCCTTGCGGGATTTGGTGTTTCGAATTTTGTATTTGGTATGAAATATATGATGCTATATTGGCATGTTAGAATACAAAACACTAAACACCAAATAATACTAAACACACTCGCAAAAAATTTGTTTTTCTGATTTTTGCCGAGATCATCAATTTTCAATCCCGGTACATCGGGGTTGTGTATTAGTCATCTGTTTTGAGAATTGCGAGCAGTTGTTTCAGCGTTTTTTGATAGGAATCCGAATTCTTCCAATCAGCGAAATTCAGAATGTCACCGGAATTACGAAGATCAACCATCCAGGCCTGGTCGCTTTCTAAAGAAGATGTATCGGTTCTCACGGGTAGCAGGATATTTTTTTTCTTCTTCAGCGCTTTTTCATTCGCATTTTCAATTTCTTTTTCCACCCATTGACGCGTCAGTGAATTTCTGGATAACACCAGAACTTGTTTTTGATGAATGCGGATAGATTGTTCAATATTATGCTGTGCCTTATCCCCGATTTTTAGTTCTTCCGGAATATACCAGCAATGTATACCATTGTTTTGCAAATCAGTGCGCAATTTTTCGGCAAAATCCCGGTCATCATTACAATAGCTAATAAAACAGGAGCAATGAGCAAATGCTTCTTCGGATAATGTATTGACATATGCGATAAATTTTGAGGGAACACCCGCCCCCCTTAAAAAAGCCTCGGATATCTGGCCCCTAGACTGATGGATAGTGTCGATTCCAACGGTGGAAGGCCCAAAGTGTTTGATCGAATGCAATCCTTTAGCCTTACTTAAGTCAATATCACCGAAGTTGCTCCAGGCCACGACAGCATCCCGGAAATTTGCCCGTCCGACATTTGCCTTGCTGAGATTGGCTTCGCTTAAATTTGCTTCAACGAGATCGGCCTCGCTGAGATTCGACTCGATAAGATGGGCCCACCGAAGATCGGCTCGGAATAGGTTGGCGCGTCTCAGGTCGGCGCCGATGAGAAACGCCCATCTGAAATCTGCGCGCTCAAGGTCTGCTTCAAAAAGCTCCGCACCAACCAGATCCGCTCTGATAAGATAGGCTCTTTTGAGAATTGCTTCACTGAAGTCAGATTCCCTCAAAACAGCTTCACTCAAGTTTGCTTCACTGAGGTTGGCCAGATTAAAGCTTGATCTTTGAAGATTGCTGCCTCTGAGATCAGCCTTGATAAGGGTTGCACCCCTGAACGTCGTATTCTGCAGGATGGTTTTTCTAAGATCTGTTTCATTCAGATCGACCTCGTTGAGTTCCAATCTGCTCAGGTCAGCCCGGGCCAGATCCGGTTCGATACCGGGATTCTCATTTCTCCATCGGTTCCAGATCCCCGGTCCCTGTTTAATGATTCTTAGATGATCGGCATTTGCCATGGTCATCCTCCATTTCCCAGTTTTTGAAAGTCAGCATACCCAGGGTAACCCTGGATGCATTTGCGAAAGTTACTGGGCCTCGCTCATTATATCGGTCAATAATTCAGATAACTTAACCTTAGTAAGTTATTATTGTGCCTTTTGTTACAAAAGAATAATATGGGGATATTTTCACCAACTTGGATTAATTGAATATTGTCGATTGAAAATGAATATTTAAGGAATTCTATCATTTATAAAAAAAACGATCATAACAATGGCGAAGCGCAACGACCTCCTGAAATATTCAATCTTCAATATTCAATCGTCAATCCGCTTTCGGTGTGAAGGCCTTGATTTTCTAAGAAACTTTTAGTAGGTCTTAAAAAATCAAGTCCTGTCTTACTGCTGATGCGCCTGTCTTAATTTATATGTGCCCTTTCTGCCCGGCGTTATTTCGAGTTATCCGTTATCGTGTTGTCAATGCTCAATATTCAATGTTCAATGTTGCTTAAAATTTCCTATTTAGCGGAATCTCAGCCATGGCCACTGAAAACATGAATGTCCAGGAAAGAATGCAGGCTGCCATAGCCCTGGAGCCGGTGGATCGTCCTCCGGTATTTCCGATTCTGGTTACCGCAGCGCCACGATTATACGGTGTCACCCAGGCCGATGCCTGGGCGGATCATAATATCGCCCGTGATTGCATGATCCGTTGTTTTAAGGATTACGGATATGATTACGGCAGTAAGCCCAATTATTATTACCCCATGCTACCGGGCAAACTCTGTTCGGCACCGGTGCGTAACTTAATACCGGGAAAGCACCTGGGGAAAGACGACCTGTATCAAATCGACGAGCGCATCCTTTTTGATCGACAAGATTACGAAAAAATAGCCGCCCTGGGCTGGAACGGGTTTTGGAACGAACATTACGAAACCATCAGCCGTAAAACACTCGATGAATTTACCATGATGCAGCGAATCACCAATCAGATGTATGTTGAAGACATGAAAATTTGTGCGGATCAGGGCATGCCGATTTTCATGGGGGTGGCAGTAGACTCCGTGATGATGGCATTTTCCCTGTGTCGAACCCTGACAGAGTTTACGCGCGATCTCTACGAGATACCGGACATGGTTGAGGCTGCCATGCAGGCATCTTGCGAGGACCTGCTATCGAATGCCATTCAAGTCTGTAAAGACAATGGTAATATGCTGGCCTTTATTGTTTTGGAAAGAGGCTCGGGGTTTTACTACCGACTCGATATATTTGAACGCTTTGAGTGGCCGTATCTGCAGCGCTATGTCGATGTTTTTGTCTCCGAAGGGATCACACCCTGGTTGCATTTTGATACCGACTGGGGTCTGAACCTTCCGTATCTTAAAAAATTGCCCAGCGGCAAATGCATCTGTGATCTGGATGGTACGACCGATATCGTTAATGCCAAGGAAATCTTAAAAGGCCATATGTGTATCAGTGGAGATGTGCCCGCTAGCCTTTTATCTCTGGGCAAACCCGAAGAAGTCCATGCATACTGCAAACGGCTGATCGATGAGGTCGGGGATGGCTGGGGATTTATGCTGACAACCGGTTGTGAGTGCCCCATTGATGTAAAACCTGAAAATCTTAGAGCCATGGTTGATACCGGCAGAACCTACCAGGGAAAGAAGGTTGCGCGGAAACTTCAACCGGCAGCAGAACAAGCCCTTAAGCCCGCTGTGGCCTATGATCTCGAAGGGGAACTGGCACAGGCTGTTGCCGGACTGCGGTTCGATGATGTCATGAATCTGGTGGACAACGCCATGACCAATGATGTGGATCCCTTAAAAATTCTTACGGATTGCCGCGCCGGAATGGATCAGGTGGGAGAGCGGTATAAATCCGGAGAATATTTTCTCTCCGAGCTGATTATGTCGGCCGATATGTTTAAGAAAGTAGCTCAAAAAGTGGAACCCTTGCTCATGGAAGGTAAACAGGAAACATCTTTGGGTTCGGTTGTCATCGCCACCCCCAAAGGCGACATTCATGATATCGGTAAGAATATTGTGGCCACATTGTTCAAGGCCGGCGGATTCAGGGTGTATGATCTCGGTGTGGATGTGGCCCCTGACGTTATTGTCGATCAGGTTGCCGAAACAGATGCCGAAATTGTGGCCCTGTCGGCACTGATCACGCCAACTTTTAAATCCATGAAACAGGTGGTTGACCGGCTAAAAGAGCGGGATCTGAGACAGGGACGATTTGTCATTCTCGGTGGCGGCCCCACGACAACAACAGTGCGCGATTATGTAGGGGCTGATGCCTGGACCCTGAACCCGAAAGAAGGCGTGGATTGGTGCAAGGAGTTTGTTCAGAAATTATAGGGTCGACTCTTAGAAAAGAATTTTCATTAAGATAAAGAGCCTTTGGTTAGATTTAAATCCGAATATCGATTACCGAAATTCGAATTGATTCGACATGCTCACGGTCCTGAGCAAAGTCAAAGGGTAATTTCGAATTTACCAGACAGGCTGAAGCACCGGAGACAAATTCACTTTTTACCGATGCGTATGTGTTCGGCCTGAAGGAGGAATCTGATGTTACGCGCTCTGGCCTTGCTTGCTATGCTGGTTATAATCTGGCCGTGTTGTTTTTTTATTATCGCCCAGCAGGCGAATGCCGAGGAGTTGACCGATTTGCTGGTCGAGGCGGCGGAATTGGGTGATTTAGGTCAGGTTCAGGAACTCCTCAATCAAGGTGTCTCCATAGATGCAAAAAATGAGGATGGATGGACGGCATTGCTGAAGGCTGTCTATGAAGGTAACAGCGATTTGGTTCGAATCTTAATCGGGAACGGCGCAGATGTCGATGCCCAAGAAAATGCGGGCTGGACCGCCTTGATGATAGCATCCCAGTTCGGATATCGGGATATCTTAAGGAAATTAATCGCCGTCGGCGCAGAAGTTAATCTGAGCAATCGCTTTGGTGCAAGTGCGTTGATGTTTGCGGCCATTAATGACCAGCAAGGCGTGATTCAGGATTTATTAGAGGCCGGAGCTGAAATAAATGCAAAAGACAAGAATGGCAACACCGCTTTAATGTGCGCTGCGACCAACGGTTTCCAGATGGTGGTTCAAAGCCTTATTGTCGCCGGTGCCGATATCAAACCCCGGGACAGCAACGGTAATTCGGCGCTGATTCTGGCATGCAAACAGGGGCACCGGCAGGTGGTCAAAGTGTTGCTGGAAAATTGCGCCAATGCGCGGGTGGTCAATTATAGCGGCAAAAGCGCCCGAAGCATTGCCCATGAGAATAAACATTTTGAAATTGTTGAGTTGCTTGACAGGGCCAAACCCTGCGAATAGGTCGGGT
Organism: Desulfobacterales bacterium; assembly: GCA_050116155.1. Lineage (GTDB taxonomy): Bacteria > Desulfobacterota > Desulfobacteria > Desulfobacterales > JAHEIW01. Next base: position 809 of record JASFPE010000223.1, on the reverse strand, counting down.
ACGGAAAATGATTACAGCATTTTCATTTGGTCAGATGGTCATCGACGGCGTGACTTACACCAATGATGTAAAGATCATTCAAAACACGGTGGTGCCGGATTGGTGGCGCAAAAGCGGGCATTCGGTGGATGTGGATGACGTCCATGATATTCTTTCTTATCATCCCGACATCCTGGTTATTGGTAAAGGAGACCCCGGCTTCATGGCAACCAGCCCGGACCTGCAAAAAGTGCTAAAGCAGAAATCCATCGAATTAATTGAAGAGAAAACCACCAGAGCAATTCAGATTTTCAATCAAATGCTGAAAAAAGGCAAACGCATAGCGGCCGGGTTTCACGTGGCCTGTTAGAAAAACTGGAATGATGGAATACTGGGCACGAAGTGAAGCTTTAGCGCTATACTGGAGTAATGGGTAAATAGCGAAACTCGTCTCGACTTAAAGTTTAGGGATAAAATCCTTTGAAAACCTACGACTCCATTTTAATAAGGTATCCAAGAGTGCTGATTCGTTGGAGCAAATCCAAACATCCGTGACGCGCGATTTCTTATTGGTTAAGCAGATGATATCGGTATTTTCAACTTTTTCCTCGGGATATATGATATCCAATCTTTTTGGTTAGGTAATTTATAACAGATTACCAGATGATATATGCAAAAAATGGGAATTTCGGGTAGATAGCCGCTTTATAAACTTCAGTCAAAGTGTGGGTTTCGTATGGCTAATATACACCTTCGGAAAGCACCTTAGACGGTGGAATTTTGCATCTGAGATATGAGAACGATATCCCAATGATCAATAGAAACAGCGG
>JASFPE010000222.1:0-8878 GCA_050116155.1 Desulfobacterales bacterium | reverse complement strand
TCTTCTTTTCGTTGGCGGCTTTTTTAATCAGTTCTGCGGCGATGGATTGCGGAACCTGTTTATAGGTTAGAAATTCCATCGTAAATTGGGCCTGCCCTTGGGTTAGCGATCGTAAAACCGTCGAATAGCCGAACATTTCTGCCAGCGGTGCCTGGGCTTCAATAGCACTGAAAAGACCCTCATCTTGGGCACCCAGGATCATGGCCCGGCGTTGATTCAACGAACCCATTACCGCACCCTGAAATTCGGTGGGTGTCTCCACCACCACTTTCATAATAGGCTCATGAATGACCGCCTTGGCCTTGGCATAACCCTCCTGAAACGCTCCACGGGCGGCAGCCTGAAAAGCCATATCCGAAGAATCCACGGCGTGCGAGGCTCCGTCATTGATCACCACTTTGATGCCGCTGACGGGAAACTTCATCAAAGGTCCTTTTGCCAGGCACTCCTTGAATCCCTTTTCACAAGCCGAGATGAATTGAGTCGGAATGGCACCACCGACCACCTTGTTTTCAAATTCAAATTCTTTCTGGCTGCAGGGTTCCATATATCCGGCCACACGGCCAAACTGGCCGGCCCCACCGGTTTGCTTCTTATGGGTATAGTTGAATTCCGCCCGCCGGGTGATGGTTTCCCGATAGGCAACCCGAGGGATGCTGGTGGTCACTTCGGCACCATATTCACGGCGCATTCGTTCCAGATATACCTCCAGGTGAAGTTCGCCCATTCCCGAGATAATGGTATCACCGGTTTCGTTGTTAATCCGGGTTTTAAATGTAGGATCCTCCTTTGTAAAACGTCCCAGCGCCTTTGACATATTAATCTGGGCCTTGTTGTCTTTGGGAAAAATTGCCAGCGAGATGACCGGTTCCGGAATATGCATGGATGTCATGGTCAAATTTAATCCCGGCGAGACAAACGTATCCCCGGAAGCACAGTCGATACCGAACAGGGCCGCAATATAGCCGGCCGGAATTCCTTCAATATCTTCCATCTGGTCCGCATGCATGCGGATGACGCGGCCGACTTTAACCTTTTTTCCGGAACGAACGTTGACCATAGTCGCACCTTTGGACAATGCGCCCTGGTATACCCGCACATACGTCAGTTGACCATATGGACCATCTTCAATTTTGAAGGCCAGTGCGACCAACGGTTTGTCCGGATCGTTGGCCAGTTGGATCGGAACCTGATTGTTTTCCATGTCAAGGGCCTGATTTTCGACATCCAGCGGGCAGGGCAGCAGATGCGTGACAGCATCCAGCAGGGGCTGAACCCCCTTGTTCTTATAGGCCGATCCAATATAAACCGGAGTCAACTGGTGCGCTAAAACACCGCGGCGGATGCCCTCCATGATGAGTTGCTGACTGACATCCAATCCTTCCAAAATAGCTTCGGTCAGCTCATCGGAAAACATCGAAGCGGCATCGATAAGTTCCTCGCGCTTTTCAAGCGCCGTTGGCATCAGTTCCGGCGGTATTTCCTCCGAACGGACGATTTCACCGTTTTCGCCGTCAAAATAAATGGCTTTCATACTGACCAGGTCGACCACACCGGAGAAGCCCGCTTCCAGACCCAGGGGAATCTGCATGGCAACCGCGTTGTGCCCCAATTTTTCTTTGAGCTGATCGATGACCCGGGAAGGATTGGCGCCACTGCGGTCGCATTTGTTGACAAACGCAATACACGGCACTTTATAGCGCCGCATTTGCTGATCTACTGTGATGGACTGTGATTGCACGCCACCCACGGCACATAACACCAGGATGGCTCCGTCCAGCACGCGCAAAGATCTTTCGACTTCGATGGTAAAATCCACATGACCGGGCGTATCAATGATATTGATCTCATGATTGCCCCATTGACAAAAGGTCGCGGCCGACGCAATCGTAATGCCGCGCTCCTTTTCTAAATCCATGGAATCCATGGTAGCCCCGACGCCATCTTTTCCCTTGACGTCATGCATGGCATGGATGCGATGGGTGTAAAATAAAATCCTTTCGGTCAGCGTTGTTTTTCCTGAATCAATATGGGCGCTGATTCCTATGTTTCTGACGTTTCGAATATCCTTTTGCATTCGTCCAATGTCCTTTATTGGATATCTGCGAGCAAGCTGAGTAAGCATGCAATCGCGGAATATGATGAAAAGCCATTTAAGATAATGATTTTATTTTTTTTGTCAACCTTGAGTTGGCTTCGAATTGTCTCTTGATACCTATAGAGTAAAGATGTATAGTTATCTTTATGATTAAGCCTGTTGCGTTGGCGATGCTCACCGATCGCGGCAGGTCCATTTTCAATCAATCCTAATAAATTTTCAATTTTGATAACCCCAGTCCTTTGGGAGGCGTTGTATGATATTGCTTGAAGGCAATAGCGTATGGGAAAACCTCAGGACATCGTTTATAAATATTGATCAACTTCTTCTTTTTTTGAAGAAGAATGAGTTTAATGGTTATTTCCGCTTTGGATTTTCAGACTGTGCATGTATTCTGTTTTTGCATGAAGGCGATGTCGTCAATGGATTGGAAGAATTTGAAGAAAAACGGCACTGCGGGCAGAAAGCCGTGAAGAATATTCTCCAACGTTCGCATGAGGATAAAAATGGAACCCTCGACGTCATTCAATTGCCTGCGACCACCATGATGCTTATATCTCAGGTTTATGGTTCCTCAGTGCGACTGTTAAGCAGTGAGATTAATCCAAATAAATCCCAGCTTGTTGGCCTGATCTCCAAATTGAAAAAAGAAGGCTTTAGCGGATACCTTGAGCTTAAATTCCTTGCCGAGGATAAGCAGGGCATCATCTGTTTTGAAAACGGAAAGGTTAAAGCAATTTTGACGGAAGAGCTACTGGCGGATTTGAAAGAAGAATCAGAAGCGGAGTTAAAATTCATTCAATTCTTTATTGAAAAAGCCCAACATACGGGAGTGCAATTTGAAGCCTATGCTTACGAGTAGGTGGCTGTATATACTCATATGTTATTTCGCGGATTTAGAAGCAAAATAACTATACGGGGTATTTCAAATAATTGAAAATTGAAGATTGAATATTGTATATTTAAGGTCCGCCTTCGGCGGATCAATTTTATTTTTCTTATTAAGCTGGCGAAGCAACATGCAGCACAAGCGCCTACGCTGCGCGAGCGACCCCGACAAATATTCATTCTTCAATATTCAATCTTCAATTTTATTGCCTTAGCTCGCAAAAAACTCCAGGCCGGCTTTCGCCAGGCAGATCAAAGCAACGATTTTTGAAATCAGATGGATGCTGTATCCCCATTGAATTCCAAATGATACAACCAGAAAAAGCGCAATATCGGCCAATAAAAAAAGTACGATTGTTGCGATGAGGTAAAAAATAACTTTCTCGACAATTCCACCCCTGTATTTGCGTCGTGCACTGAAAAAGACTGCCAAAATGACGCCATAAATGGCAATGACCAAAACAATGAATACGGTAATAATTAGATGATCCGTAGCAAGCTTTAACATGGTCTCCTCCATCAACACCCCGCTAATACGAAATTCTGTTCAATACCCCCAACAGACGAATTTTCAGGTCTGATTCCTGGGCAAATCTCATGATATTCGTTGATTCCAAACGGATTTGTTCAGCAGTCTGGTCGGTTAATCGCGTGCCCAAATGCCGCTTTGTTTCAGCCAGCACATTTTCAAAAAGGTCTGCAAATGCATCAATAAACAATGCGCTTTGGTGAGAATCCGGGTAATGATTGGCCATATTTTTTAGAATCGAATTAATGGTTAACCGCTCCGGGTTATGGAGAGCAATATCTGAAAAAAAGTTGGCGTGGTTGTTCCGCAAATTTAGGCGCGAGTGTTCGATGATGTCGAATACATAAATACCCAGTTCGCTATAGATATGTTGGTATATGATGTTATATGTTTCTAAAAATACTTCCAGAATCTTGGAGATCTCGGAAAATTCTTTATCTTCATATTCAGCTACTTCTTTGGTTTTTCGAATTAAGCCGGCTGCATTCAACTGATAGAGGATGTTGATGATCGATACCTCATCGGCGCCACTGTATTTGATCAGTTGCTCAATGTTCCTGGCGCCATCAATGAGAGAGAAAATATATTGATGATTAACATTAAAGCCCTTTAAAATCTCTTCTTTTTTTCCTTCCGCATATGGAGAAGGGCGGAAAATTATTTTGTTGTTTGGGATTTTATTTCGAAAGTCTTTAAAATTAAAGCCCCTTTGGGCTGCGATGCGAGCGATATTTAGTGGTTCATAGTTTACGATGGCTTCTCGGATAATTGATTTTTCTAGAAAGTAGAAATGTCCTCTTTGCCAAAAGAAGATGTCACTAATTATTTCTTCAGCTTGAAACGATAGAATTTCGTGCAGCACATTTTCAGAAATGAGGCCTCTATCCACCATGTATCGACCGATACGTTTACCTTGCTGCTTGGCATCGCTGAGCAAAAGCATCATTTTTTCTGCAGTAAAGTTCCCGCGCTTAAGAATATAGTTTCCGATTCTCTCCTCCCGGCGGGTGGTTCCGGCTCTCACCAATCTGCCGTTGTTGAAGATTAATTTTTTGGCTACGCTATATGTTTTAATTGCACCAACACCGCTGACCCGGTTCGCAAAAATAGCATAAAGAAAAAAGAGGAATGGAATTTCACTTAAATAACCACCGCAAAAAATGCGCCCATCAAGCCGCCTCAGTTCGACGGGCTCCTCATAGTTTAGCCATTTGGCTGCAGCCCATTCTTCAGCCGCCCGTTCAAAATTGTTAGCCTGATAATACTGTGTTCCTTTCAGGAGATGCTGGAAAAATGCATGCGATGGAAAAGCACTGTTTTTAAGAATTTGTATCTTGCGTTTCATTTTTCAAATCTTTTCTTAAATTCCGCTTTTTCCGTGACCGTTTCGTTTGTGGTCGCTGTCTTAGTAGGATATACGTGGCTCCGGCACCACCATCACACCATCTAGCGCTCGAAAATGACAGGATCCATTTGCGCCACGGTCCAGAGGTTAACCATTTGTGAACATTGGTTTTTAAAATGGGTTCTTTCGGTGACGAAAGCCCGCGGCCATGAATGATTAGCACGACGCGTTTCCCCGAAACAATACTTTGTTCTAAAAAACTTTCAAAGGCGTCTCGGGCATCCTCAACATTTAAACCGTGAAGATCGATGTGGCCCTGAATCGCAAAATCTCCCCGGTGCAGTCGTTTGGTGATTTCTGGATTTACATTATATGCGGTACCTTCAATGTATTCCGGTGTCTGCGCCACCACGAATCCGGTGCCGTGCTTTATAAGATCCTCCAAGGCTAACAATATCTCAGAGGCGTTATCATTCTGATGAAAAGGTTGCGCTTGTGCGGTCGTCCTTTTTTCGACACAGTTGTCCCTATATATTCTTTGTACATCTGCCATAGCGTCTTCAAAAATAGATAGCTCCGTTTGCAGATTATTTGCGGCAGGAGATGTTACTGGCGGCAAATTTTGTCTGTCGGATTTCAGCGTTAAGGACTTCTTTTGCAGCAGGGTTTTAAGATTCTCAAATGGTCGATAAATTTCTTTGGACTTCGAGTGTTTCATATCATAAAACTACCAATCATAATAGGTTAGGTCAACTCTTATCCGATTTCCATTGTTGATTGATCAAAATTAAATTTTAGCTTGATAAAATCGACTATTTCGTGTAATTTAAGAATCATAAGGCTGTTTTCGATCTGTTTGGCGCCCGATTTGTATACGAAGAAAAAGCTTTAAGATTTTTTCGGTATTTTTCCGAAATTTAAAAAAGAACTAAAATATCATAAGATCTGTATGTGTGCCGTGGTTTTTTGGATATCAACGGTAAGAGGTAGGGGTACGCGCGTTATTTTAGGCGGTATATACGCGGAGCATTGGGATTTCTCACATCTTAAGAAACCCGCGCCTATGAATTGAATATTTTCGATTGAATTTGGAGGGAGGGGCAATTGTCATATACGCTTGGTCAACAACAGCTGGATAGAATAGAGGATATCTTAAAGCAAGACCTGATTGAAAATGGGGTTCGTTGCGTTTTCCTGATAGATATGGCCGGCAATATTATCGCCAATTTAGACAATGGCGAAAAGCAGCATGATATCTATTCACTGGCTGCTCTGGCTGCCGGTAACTTTGGTGCTGTCAGCGCTATGGCAAAAATCATTGGTGAAAACGAGTTTTCACTCCTGTTTCATAAAGGCAAAAAAGAAAATATCCATTTCAACAAAATTACAACGGAATTTTTATTGATTACTATTTTCGGCAATGACATTTCCCTTGGCTTTTTACGGTTAAAAGTGGCGGAATCTGTCGAACAGCTTAAAGTGATATTAGAGCCCCTCTTATCTCTTTAACATCTTATTTTTGCCTGTAAGCGCACCGATTCCAATGTATGCACGGATGGTTTTTTCATGGCATTTGTCAACTTAAAAAATAAAGAGATTCAAGTAAAAATTGTTTATTACGGCCCTGGCAGAGGCGGTAAAACAACCAACCTGGAGTATATTTACAAGAAGTTTCACAGCCGCATCAACACAGAGATGGTCACCGTCAAAACCCACGGGGATCGTACACTTTTTTTTGACTTCCTTCCCTTTGATATCGGTGTTATCAACGGCTATGATGTAAAAATTCAGCTTTATACCGTACCCGGCCAGGTAAAATATAATGCCACACGTCGATTGGTCTTAAGGGGTGTAGATGGCATTGTTTTTGTCGCGGATGCCATGGCGGTGCGTAGAGAGAAAAACGTTTTATCGCTTAAGAATCTGCAGGAGAACCTTGCCAATTATAAAAAGAGCATTTTTAAGATTCCCTGTGTATTCCAGTACAATAAGATGGATCTTTTAGAACAAGGCATCCCGTTGTTACCGGTCGAAACACTTGAAAAAGATTTAAACAGTCGACTACGCCGCCCGTCATTTGCAGCCAGCGCTTTAAGCGGTTCTAACGTGGTGGCAACGTTGAAAAGAATCATCTCTATGACTGTCGCATCCATAAAAAAGGACCTAAAATAGGAGAATAAAATTGGCCCGTCAAAATGATGAAGATTCTCTCAGTAGCGAACTCGAAAGTCGTCTGGATGACCTTTTTGGAGAAGATGACAAATTTACCGAGGGGCCAGTGGCCGATGAAGTTCAGGATGATTATCCGCTGGCAGAATTGAAGAACCTGGTTTTGTCCATCGATTGGGAGATAACCGATGAGGTCTTAATCAATTTTCTGAGCCAGATCAAAAAACTGAAAACGACCTTTAAAAATGACAAGATAATCCTGACGTTTCTTCAAATTCTGGGTTCCCTGGGAGAATATATAAAGACCAATCGCGGTAAAGCCCACCCCAAAACATTTAAGATACTGAATTCAGTTTTTTCGCGATTTGATGATGTCATATTGTCTAAAAACATGCAGGAACCTGAGAAGAAAAAAATCCTGCGAACTGAAATGGCCAAGTACAAAGAGTTGAGAACACAGATATCACGCGAAAAAGCCGAAAAGACACCTAAAAAAGCCGCCATACCCGCGAAGAAGATTAAATCAAAAGTAAAAGAGAGTGTGGAGGCTACGCCGGCTCCGAGAACCGAAAAACCTGCTATCGTGGCTAAAGAAGAATTAACAGGCCCTGGAGTGAGCGGTGTTTCTTATTCAGAAGAAATCGCCAAAGCTGTTGAGGAGATTAAAGAATTCATTCATGCCGAATTTGAGTCATTTCGGAAGGCCTTGCGTCTGTCTCTGAGGCAAAAGTGAGTCGATTTATCGCGAGCTTTGACCTATAGGCCCCGATTTTAACACTCTTCCTCCTAACTCTGAATAAATATTTCATCGCCTTCTTCTCGGCCCGATGCTTAGATTGTGATTTCTCTAAAGGAAGCAAAATGGATCTCTCATCGGGCGAAATTTCTACCTTAATTTTCAAACGTGTCGTCAGTGACGACCTCGGCGATTTTTCTGTAGATCATCGAATGCTATCGGTTTTCATGGAATTGGATGGCCAGACGAATTTGGGTACGGTTGCTCGCAGAGCAGGCTTAAATATGAGCACCATGCGTGAGATCGTCTCAAGGCTGCTGGAGCTCAAGCTGATCGCACCGGTCGAGGGAAAAGTATTATTTATCGATAAGGATTTCTTTGAATATCTTTATCTGCAGTTTTCCCTGGCAGTAGGCCCGGTGGCTGAAGTGTTGATCGAAGATGAGGTACAGGATCTTGGCTATGATCTCTCGCAATTTCCTACCCAGCGGATTGCCGAATTGATTGATCGTCTGTCGCGCAATATCCGGCGTGAGGAGAAAAAAAATACGTTTACAAAAAATATGATTAATAAAATTGGCGAAAAGAGATATTTTAATACTTAGGCTTCGGAGCCGGAAAAGTAAAGTTGAATATTGGAGAAGGCGTGAAAGCGGATTGATATGTAAAGGAGTCATCTATGATTGTCATTTGTGAGGAGTGTGGGAAGAAATATCGAATAGATCCTTCTAAGATAAAAGGCAAAGCTGCCAGTTTCAAATGCCGGGCATGCACCCATGTGATCATGGTGTCCAAACCCAAATCCAACGTGCCGCCGCCCGATGTCGCCGTTAGCCGCCCGGATATGGAAACGGCTGAAAATCGATATGTACCGCCCAAATCGGATGTCGCGCCCGCACGACCCGCCGTGGATAAAATTATCACCAAACCGCCGCGCGAAAAGAGGGGGCTTGGAATACGTGCCAAAATGTTATTGCTATTCCTGTTTATTCCGTTTCTGCTGATGATTGGCGCCGGCTTTCTTTATTATTTGCAATTTGAGCAAATGTCGGCATTGCTGACTCGCGAAAGTACAAATATCGTAAATCGATTGGCCGAGGAAAAAATAGGAGA
>JASFPE010000221.1:0-8892 GCA_050116155.1 Desulfobacterales bacterium | reverse complement strand
GGCCGGGATGTCACAGCGGCAGTGATTATGGCCAATACCCGGAAAGAAGCTTGAGTATGAAGCCCATTTTTCGAACTTCAGCGCTCAGAGACCAATCCGGTACCTACAATCCCTCGGACTCATCAAGCACGAATTAGCCTCAGCCAGGAGATGGATCTTCTTATCCGCATATTTGGATTAGGTATAAGTAGGTTTCAGGTGTCAGGCCTCAGAAACCAGAGGACAGGGATTTAGGAGTTGAGGGATTCAGGAATTCGGAAGGGGGAATGCGGAAGGCGGAAAATCAAAGACCAACCTCGAAACATAAAACACGTAAAGCGTAACTTCGAAACCTGAATTGTTAATCCTTCATCCTTTGCCAATGCTTTATGTCTTGAATCCTGAACGCTGACACCTGACACCTGAAACCAGTTTTTACCTGACACCTGACACCTGAAACCTGAGACTTGAAAATTGATATACGACGATGCTCGACTGGCTACCTGGGTGTTTTACCGACGGATATGATCACTGAGGAAAACTAGCTTCTGATGGGGCAGGCCACCCAGTGGTCCTGATTCATTTCTTTGAGGTCGGGCTCCTCCTGGCTGCACACGGGTTCCATATAATGGCAACGCGGATGAAAGTTGCATCCGGGAGGCGGATTGATCGCACTGGGTATTTCGCCTTTGGGAATGGGTTCGGTTCGTCGGTATTTGGGATCCGGCACCGGGACCGCCTCCAGGAGGGTTGCGGTGTAAGGGTGAATCGGGTTTTGGAAGACCTCTTCAAGCGATCCCATCTCAACGATTTTGCCCAAATACATGATGGCCACCCGATCACAGATATACTTGCACGTGGCCAGATCGTGGGTGATATACAGGTAGGTCAGATCAAACTCTTCTTTCAGCTGCGCCATCAATTCCAGAATCAACGCCCGCACGGAAACATCTGCCATGGCAATGGGTTCGTCGGCAACCACAAAGTCCGGATTGGTTACCAGGGCTCTGGCTATAACCACCCGCTGCCGCTGACCTCCGGAGAGCTGGTGAGGATATTTGCGGTACAGAAATTCCGCCGGTTCTAAACCCACCTTTTCCATGATGCGCAGACAGATTTCCTTTCTTTCGGTTTTGTCATAACTGTTGTGGATCACCAGAGGATGTTCAATGGACTTGCCGATGGACATGCGCGGGCTTAACGATGCATAGGGATCTTGAAAAACGATTTGCATCTTTTCCCGCATGTGTTCCATCTCCTTATCTGTAAACGAAAATACGGATTTTCCGTTATAGAGAATATCCCCTGATGTAGGTTCCAGAAGCCGTAAAATGAGCCTTCCGGTAGTTGTCTTGCCGCACCCGCTTTCACCCACCAATCCCAGGACTTCACCCTTTTTTATGGTGAATGATACCCCGTCGACGGCCCTGACAGAGCCTTGTTGTTTGGCAAAAAGCCTGTCAAGAAACCCTTTTTGAAGGGCAAAGTGTTTTATCAGGTTGTTTATGATTATTAGATCTTCCACGTTTGTTACCTAATGAAGTTCATCTTTCTAGATTCAGGCTTACCGGTTCAGAGTTCCCGGTTCAGGGTTCAAGGCTCTATGTCTGGTTTCAGGTGTCAGGTTTCAGGTGTCAGCGACGCGGTGACAACGAAGGATAAATTGGATTGAAGATAATTTCAGAGCGGGAAATTCCAGTCCTTAATTCCTCAATTTTTCTACTATCCTTTTCTGACACCTGACACCTGACTCTACTTGGATTGTGTTAAAAAATATGATGTCGCAAAATGTATAAATAATCCTATAAAGTAGCCTAGTATAGCCAACAGGAAACCAGATGGCCGTTTTCTGTTTTGGTTTTCGGTTTTTTGGTTTTACAAACATCCATGGCCTGCGGGCATCTTGGATGAAAGACACACCCCGGCGGCGGACTTACCAGATCGGGAGGGCTACCCGGCATGGTCTGCAGCTTGGGCTGCTCGAGCTTGATGTTGGGTATGGACGCCAATAGGCCCTGGGTATAGGGGTGGAGCGGATTTTCAAATATCAAATTTGCCTCTGCCACCTCCACGATATTGCCCCCATACATCACCGTGATCCGGTCAGCCAGCTGGGCGACATTTCCGAGGTTATGGGTAATCAAGATAATGGTCAGATCAAATTTCTTTTGCAAATCGGCCAAAAGGTCGAGAAACTGGGCTTCCACGATGACATCCAGTGCGGTGGTGGGCTCATCGGCGATGAGAAGATCCGGCTGTAAGATGAGCCCCAATCCGATCATGATTCGTTGACGCATCCCGCCTGAGAGTTGGTGCGGATACTCCAACAACCTTTCCGGAGAAATTCCCAGGCTTTCCAGCATGCGCTCGGCTCTTTCGAAAGCCTCCTTCTTACTCAGGCCTCTTTCATGGGTGAGCATGGTCTCGATAAAATGCTGGTCAATGCGAAAAAGTGGATTCAGGGAGGTGAGCGGATCCTGAAAAATCATCGCGATGTTGCTGCCGCGAAGATCCAGGATTTCTTTTTCGGTCATCTGGACGATATCCCGACCATGGTAAAGAATACGTCCATTGACGATTTGTCCCGGGGGTCTCAGCAGCCGTTGAATTGAAAATCCAAGGGTTGATTTTCCGCAGCCCGACTCCCCTACAAGCCCCATGACCTCACCTTGCCGGAGCTTCCAGCTGACGTCATCTACGGCGCGCACGGTTCCAATATTAATCGGAAAGTGAACATCCAAATTTTCTATTTCTAAAATGTGATTCACCCGTTAACGCTCCAGAAGCCTGGGATTCAAAATCTCAGCCAGGCCTTCGCCCAGCATGGTAAAGCCCAATGCCAGGATAGAAATCATGGCTCCGGGAAAGGTTATCATCCACCACTGACCGGAAGGCAGGAATTTTTTCCCCATGGACAGGTCCATGCCCCAATCGACAATGATGGGCGGCAGCCCAAGGCCGAGGTATGTCAGCGCCGCCTCGATCATGATGGCATCGGCCACATTTAAGGTAAACACGACCACGGCGGTGGCCAGCACATTGGGGAAGATATATTTCCATAGAATCACCGGTCCGGAAGCACCGATCGCTCTGGCGGCCTCCACATAAAGCTCTTCTTTAATCTGAAGGGTCTGGCCGCGGACCAGCCGGAAAAAGGTCGGGATATAGATTACGGCGACGGCCAGGGTGATATTAATTACCCCCGGCCCGAGCATGGCCGCAAAGGCAATTGCCAGGATAAGGCCCGGAAATGAGTACACCGAGTCCATGATTAACGAGAGCACTCTATCCAGGAAACCACCGGAAAAGCCCGAAATCAAACCCAGGGTTATACCGAAGACCGAAGAAATAAGGGCTGCCAGAACCGCGATACGCAGAATTGTCCGGGACCCATGAACCATGCGGGACCAGACATCCCGCTGGAGGTTGTCGGTTCCCATGAGGTGTTTTGCGCTCGGGGGTGCGAGCTGGGGGCCTGTTTCCTGATCATATGGGCTGAATGGGGCGATGTTTTCGGCAAAAATAGCCATCAATACAATCGCCAGTATGATCAGCGCGCCAATGACCAGAATCCACCACTCGGCACCATATTTTTTGCCCATCCGCAACAGCGGCGAAAATGCTTGTGCGATACCATGTGCTGGGGAAAAGCGCATACTATTTCCTACTAGATTATATTAACACCAACAAACGAATTTAAGAAAAGCAATAGATCCACAACAGTGTGGAATAATGGAATAGTGGAATATTGGGTCCAAAATTGATTTTTTTTCTTTTTAACCCATCATTCCATTATTCCAACATTCCAACATTCCGCTTTCGTACACTAGTACCTCACCCTCGGATCAATAATGGCATAGACAATATCCACAATGAGTGAAGCCATGGCCACAAACAGGGCGACAACAACGATGATTCCCTGGATCACCGGATAATCCCTATAATAGATCCTTTCCAAAAGAAGCCTTCCCATGCCCGGCCAAGAGAAGGTTGTTTCCGTCAAAACCGCGCCGGCCATCAGAAGGGCAAACTGTAGTCCCATCATGGTTAAGATGGGGATAAAAGCGTTTTTCAGGGCATGCTTGTACACGATGACGCGATGGCTAATTCCGCGTGCCTCGGCGGCGACGATGTAATCCGCTTTGAGTACGTCCAGCATGTTGGTTCGGGTGAGACGCACAAAGATGCCTGAAAGGACGAGCCCGAGTGTTACCGATGGGAGAATTAAATGGGTCAGGATATCTCCCAAAGCGGACCAATCTCTGATCAATAGGGTATCCAAAACGTAAAATCCGGTTTTTTCAAATGTGGAGGCAAATACCCGGGGGCCCGTTCGGCCGGCAATGGGTAATACATCCAGCCAGATGCCGAAAATCAGCTGCAGCATGAGACCCATCCAGTATAGCGGAATACAGTAGACCACGATTCCGAAGAGTCGAATCCCGTAGTCCAGGCCCGTGCGTCGCTTATCAGCCGCATAGGCACCCAGGAAAACGCCTAAAAAAAGCGTGATCAGTAGGCCGAACAGCGTCAGCTCTAAAGTGGCCGGAAGCTTTTCGGCGATGGCGGTGGTGACCCGTTGATTGAATACCATGGAGTCACCAAAGTCCAGGCGGCAGATCTGCCAGAGGTAATCCAGATACTGAATCGCCAGGGGGCGATTGAGGCCCAGGGCTTCTTTTTTTTCTTCGATAACATGCTCCGGTGCGTGACCCCCGAGCAGGGAGGATACCGGATCGCCGGGCATGACACGTAAGACCACGAAGACAATGGTCAGCAGGATAAAGACCATGGGAATGGTCAAAAACAGTCGGGTAATGATATACCGGGCGAGGTTTCTCATAGATTAAATCGATGAGAGCCGGGATTTCCACCCGGCTCTCATCTTTTAGAACCTTATTTTACCAGATGAATCGGGGAATAAATAAATTGCAGTGTCGGTGAAATTGTAATGCCACTGACGTTTTTCTGGGAAAACAGGTAAAGGGTGCCTTGAAAAATGGGTGCTGTCGGCACATCCTGCGTCCACCATTGCTGAAGCGCCTGATAGACTCGGGTTCGCTGATCCATATCCGTTGCCGTCTGACCTTCCACCAGCTTCTGATCCCATTTCGAGCTGGAGAAGTGAATGCCCAGGCCTTTGGATCCGGCTGTGCCGGCAAACGCCGATGTATAGTTGTCCGGATCGATATAGTCCGGATACCAGCCCAGCAGCCAGACAGGCATCACCTTATTGGCCCAGTTGTCCCGGTAAGCAGCCCATTCGGCGGATTTAACGTTAACCTTCATCATACCGGTGGCCTCAAACTGGTTTTTGAGCACCGCGGCAATATCCACTTCCGTGTCGCCGTAATGGCTGGGGGTATACCAGAAATCAAAACTTAACGGATTGCTTTCGCTATAACCGGCTTCCATCAGCAACCTTCTGGATTGCTCGATATTGCCGTCGCCGTGCACGGCCTTAAAGGCATCGGTATGCGACCACATGCCCATGGGCACCATGGAGTACAACGGCGCATTTTGTCCCAGAAACACCTTGTCGATAAGCTTGGGCCTGTTGACGGCCGCAGCAACCGCCTGGCGCAGCTTTGGATTGTTCCAGGGAGGTGTGTCGGTTAGAAAGCAGATATAACGGATATAGGGACCCTGCGCTTTTATGGTCTTGATTTTGGTGGATTTTTCCAGATCGGCGATGTCAGACGGATTGAGGGTCTTGAAGACAAAATCAACTTCCCCTTTTTCCAGCGCAAGTCTCATGGTCGTCGCATCGGCGAAATAGCGGATGACGATGCGATCGTTTTTCGGCTTTTCTCCCCAATAGTTGCGATTGACATCCAGCACGATTTCCTGATCGCGCTTGAAGGAAACGACCTCGTAGGGTCCCAGACCCACAAGTTTGCCACCTTTAAGTTCAGAGGGATCGCGAATGACCTTATCGGCTGGATAGATATTGGGATTGACGGGATAATACGGCACCGACGCCACCAGTGACGGGAAATAGGCCACGGGGTTTTTCAGGACGAACTTCACGGTGTATTTATCGACCACATCGACACGATCGACGAAATCCGTGACGAGCCAGGAAGGATCGCTCTTGGTGGTAAACACCCGATCGATGGACCATTTGACCGCATTGGCATCAAATGCAGAGCCATCGGTGAACTTTAGACCTTCACGAATCTTAAAGGTATATTCTTTGCCACCGCCACCGATATCGTAGGATTCGGCCAGCCCGGGCACAAGCTCGGTTGTTCCGATCTTATACTTCAACAGTCCCTCATAAATATTATAAAAAATTTCCCAGGTATGAAAATCATAGGCTTTGGCCGGGTCCATGTCGATAATTTTCTCCGTGGTCCCGTATACCAGTGTGTCCTTGGCAAAGACGTTTGACGAAAACAAAATCAAACCAAACGCCGCCAAACAAATCAGAGCTAATTTTAATGTTTTCATATACTTCCCTCCTTTCGCAGTTTGAGGTTTAAAATTCAAGTTTATCCACCGTAAAACTAATCGAACATATTGGAATGCGGCTGTTGTGTCAAGCAATAAGCATAAAAACAATTGCAATAAAAAAAATTAGAAAAAAGGCCATAGAATATTGAGGTTGCGCCTCTGTTTATTGAAAAATAAAAATCAATTTAAAGTAACAAATTTATCACGCTTTTATTTCTTACGATCCAGGGTAGCCAGTACCGGGCCGATCACTGCCTCCACCGCGGATTCGATGCGCATTTTGGCGGTGTTGATAATCAGATCGTAGTTGTGGGGGTCGGTAATGTTGGCATTGAAGGATTGTCTGATAAACGCCCTGCGCTTAGATTCTCTGCGGATAACACGTTGTTTGGCTTTTTCAACGTCAACCTTGCAGCAATGGGAAATATTTTGAACTCTGATCTCCAGGGGTGCGATAACCCGCACAGCGAATCTTTCGTCGGGTGGCAGGATGAAGTTGGCGCCTCTGCCGACAATGACGGCTCGCCCGTGTTTCCCAATGGTGCCGACAACCTTTAAAAGATGTTGTAGATAAATGCCGGGATAGAGATAATGATCTTTGATGAGAGAGGCAATAAAATCCTCGATTCCGGAAAGCCGTTCCTTTTCGATGGTATCGATTACAGAGCTTCTGATTTCGGCACTTTCAGCGATCCCCTCAACAATGTCGCGGTTGAAGTAGTCAAAATCGAGGCGCCTGGCAATCTCCTGCGCGATAACCGTTCCTCCGCTGCCGGGCTCAGAGCTCACCGTAATCACCGGTATGCGGGCTTCGGCCTTGCCGTCTTCCTCCAGATACATTTGTTCCCATTTTTTTATCTGCGCTTTGACAAACTGTTTGATGGATGTTTTCTTTTGATCCATTTTTCCCCAAAAAAAGCCTGGCAATGCATCCCAGGCCTGTCCTTTCGAATTATCTCATTTGGAGGTAATACTCGTAAGAAATGCCTCCGCCCATTTTTGATTGTCTTCTTCTGTAATTTCTGCTGGCAGTCTTTCC
Organism: Desulfobacterales bacterium; assembly: GCA_050116155.1. GTDB lineage: Bacteria > Desulfobacterota > Desulfobacteria > Desulfobacterales > JAHEIW01. Next base: position 1,418 of record JASFPE010000221.1, on the reverse strand, counting down.
ACAGCCAAATTGATGGCCATTTCTGCCAGTTCCGATTTAAGCGCCTTTTGGGCTTCATGAAACTGATTATCTATCTTCTTGTGTGTACTCTCCATCAAGATCTGGCTCTCCTGCCGAGCCTCCGCGATGATTTTTTCTTTTTTCTTTTCGCCATCCTCAATGATCCGTTGCTTCATTTTTGCAAACCGAATTTTACTATCCTCGAGCACTTTGAGGGTTTCTTTGATTTTCTGTTCCGCCGTTTCTTTTTCCTGTTCGATTTTATTTATCTGGTGTGCAACTTCCTGTCTTTTTTCACCCAGAAAGTTTTTTAACGGTGTTCTGGCATATTTTATGAGAATAAACGCCATGATGGCGAAATTTACCCAGCGCATCACCAGATCAAAAATAGATCGCCAGTTGCCGGCTTCTTCAGCTGCCAGCGCATTTGCGCCCAACATCTGAAGCCCTAAGGCAATCGCTGCGATCCAACAAAATATTGAAACAGTGAGTTTTATCCATTTCATGGCGTCAACCCCCGTTCCAGCACTTTTTCCATGACACTCAGCGCCAGTGTTTCGGATTCAATTTGAACTTGTTTTCTGGCTTCGATGAGTTGCGCTTCAATTTCTTTTTCGGCTTTCTTTTTTAAATTATCGATTTCTTTCCTGGTGACCGCTATAATTTCATTCGATTGCTGATTTGCGGCTTTCTGAAGTTCCGCAGTAATCTGCTGTGCTTCTTTTCTGAGTGTCGCTTCCTGTTCATTAATCTGTCTGGTAAGCGATGTATACTCGTCTTCGGCCGCAGCGATATCGTTTTGCAGGCTCTGGATATAAGTTTCTCTTTCATCTATTACGCTTCTCAGCGGACGAAACATTATTCGATTGATGATAAACAGAAATACCAGAAAAGAGATGACCTGAACGATAAGGGTTTCATTGATGCTAATCAATGCAATGTTGCTGATGATTTCCATCTGATATTAGTTGATTCGTTAAATGGTTGATTAGTTAAGTTGTTAAATGACTAAAAATTTCCATCCGGAATTGGTGATTGATTAAATCGGCCGGCAAATTAGGATCGAATCAGCGCGCATGTATTGCCGACTGAGGCAAACTTGCCTATTCAACGATTTAACCATTCGACCAATAACTAAACTACGAATAATAGTAATAGTGCAATTACCAGGGAGTAAATACCGGTGGATTCCGATACGGCCTGTCCCACCAGCATGGTTCGGGTTAACAGGCCTGCCTCCTTCGGGTTTCTACCGATCGCTTCGCATGCTTTGGCAGCAACCATTCCTTCGCCGACACCGGGACCTATGGCACCTAACCCCATGGCAAGTCCTGCACCGATAAATGCGGCTGCTTTTACAATTTCTGCTCCTTCAATGGCCATTTTATCCTCCTTATGTGAAATACTTCGTATTTATG
>JASFPE010000220.1:0-8893 GCA_050116155.1 Desulfobacterales bacterium | reverse complement strand
TTGGCAACTTCAAATCGCCCCAACTGTCTGGCATGGGCACCGGTGAAAGCGCCTTTCTCGTGACCGAACAGCTCACTTTCGATGAGGTTTGGAGGCAGTGTGGCACAATTCACTTTCACTAATGCCCGATCTTTGCGCGGGCTCAAGCCATGAATGGCCCGGGCCACCAGCTCCTTGCCGGTTCCGGTCTCACCGAGAATGAGAACGGTCGTATCGCTGGGGGCAATTTGCTCAACCTTATAGAGCACGTAATTGAGTCCGTCACTTCGACCGATGATGTTCTCATAGTTGTATTCCAATTTGATTTCTTCTTGCAGATAGGCTCTCTCGACCTCAAGTTTTTCTTTTAACTCCTTGATTTCGTAAAGTGCACCCTGGAGATTAAGCTCGGACTGCTTGCGCTCGGTAATGTCCTGAATAGAGCCGGACATCCGGACAGCTTCTCCCTCGGTGTTCCAGATTGCCTGGCCACGCGCGAGGAACCACAGATACTCGCCGGATTTTGTTCGCAGCCGGTATTCGACCTTGTAGGGAACACGCTCTTGAAGATGGCGTTGGATCGCGGTCCAGATAGCCTCGGCGTCCTCAGGGTGAAGTCGGCTGCGGAAAGAATCTATCGTGCCGGGAAACTCCTCGCACGAGTACCCTAGAATTTTTCTGAAACGATCCGAGTAGAAGACGGTGTCCGACAGCAGATCCCAGTCCCAGAGACCGTCGGTGGAGCCTGCGAGGGCTAGAAGATATCGCTCGTCACTGGTGCGCAATGCCGCTTTCGCCCGGCCGTGTCGCGACCGCTGTATGAGTAGCCCGACGATAAGCAAGGCTGCGATGGCGCAAAAAAAAGCGAGGCCGATGATATGCCATTGGTAAAGGGCCAAAAATGCCTCCTCAGGCAAGATTGGTTGTGATGATCGATGTAATTACCATAAAAGTTGTAGAATTTCAAAATTTTGGTGGACCAGGGGCGGATTGATATGATTTCCTGAAAGTTTGCTGGCGGGATTCGGATTTGGATCAATCGGGTATGTTAGTAGCTTTATCCAATTTACGTTGTCTTTTTTGCTCTTTCTTTTTTTTCCTTGCCAATTCTTTCTGACGCTTTTTAAATGAATAATTTGATCTTGCCAATTTGTTAACTATTTGGCAGTTATTCTTGACAATTTCAAAAAGAAAAAAATTTTGGACTGGACTCTTTTGCGGTTGATATAATAATAACCGACCTTGCTGCGGTAATTTCATGCAAAACAAAAGGGCATCCCCTTGCTATGGGAAGGAATGCCCTTTTTTCCTCAGAAATAAAAAATTAAATTACAGTGACATTTGCAGCGGCAGGACCTTTTTGGCCTTGCTCTATGTCAAAGGAAACTTGATCGCCCTCATTGAGGGACTTAAAACCGGCTGCGTTGATTGCTGAATGATGAACAAATACATCCGGTCCGTCGTCCTGCTCAATGAATCCGAACCCTTTTCGGTCATTAAACCACTTAACAGTTCCATTAGTCATAATAACATTCTCCTTTTTTAAAATTTTCAACTTCGCAAACTGGAGGATGCCACTCTGACAAATGGATAGTTCCTTCAGAAAGTAATCGCCTCGCCAATTGAAGGCGGGGCCTTGTTGAATGTTTATACAATAATCTTTCCTTGAGCCAATCGCAAGCTAAATAATGCTTTTTTTAACATAATACTCAGATTTGGTCATATCTGAAAACTGGATAAATGATTATGGCTTTTCTTAAGTCTTAAGCCACCGCAAAATTTTGAACATACCGAACCAGTCAAAACATGCCTTAACGCGAACATGGTAACATGGCTCGAATTGGATCATTGTATATTCCATATGGTATTCTATACTATTTTGCACGGGTTCGAATTGTAACATGCGTGCCTGATGGTTAAATTTGGAGGGGCTACATTTTTTTGGGATGTGCTGATGTAATAATAAATTTCGGGAAATTGCAGAATTGCACCTGATTGGTGAGGCAATTGATAATTTTCAAAACATGCGATCTGCTTGCCATAATTACATGCCGGATAATATAGCAGATGTTATATAGTTGTAATTGTCAAATCAAGAAAATCTCAACCTTGAGTACTGGCAAACCATCTTCGTTCAACGACACATCAACTCTTTTTACAACTTGTCGACAATCCTGCGAATCTCTCTCACAAAGTCCTGATCCGAACCGCAGCAGGCTCCGACAAAATTTGCACCGGCCTGGATCAGTTCCGGTACGTATTCGGCAAATTCCAGTGCAGTGGTGTAAAAAATCGTTTTTTCATCTTCGACTACCGGTAAGCCGGCATTGGGTTTTATCCATACCGCCAGATCGGTTGTCTCTCGCAAACGTTTGCAAATCGGAATATAGCCTTCGATCCCCTGCCCGCAATTCGCACCGACCCCGTCGACGCCAATCTTTGCCAGTTCTTCTGCCGCCTGTTCCGGCGTATTCCCCATTAAGGTTGTATCTTTATTCTCACCCGCATCAAATACCATGCTGGCAATCACCGGAAGTCCGGTTTGTTTGGCAGCCGTGGCGGCAATTTTGGCTTCGACAATATCGATCATGGTCTCCACGATGATGCCGTCGGCACCGGCCTCGGCGACAGCATTCGCCTGTTCTTCAAAAACAGACTGCAGTTCGTCTTCGGTGGTCTCTTTGGTGAGAAGCATTCTTCCGCTGGGGCCGATGGATGCAAACACATAGGCAATATCACCTGCGGCCTTCTTCGAAATCGCAACGCCACGGGTATTGATTTCGACGGCTTGATGGCCAAGATCGTAGCGCTCCAGAGATAGGCGGTTGCTTTGAAATGTATTGGTTAAAATGACCCGACTGCCGGCATCGACATACCCGCGGGCGACATCCTCAACCCATTCCGGATGCTCCAGATTCCAGGAATCCGGACACTCCCCGCGTTTGATTCCCTTTTTTTGAAGCTGCGTTCCCCAGGATCCATCTGTGACGACAATGCCGTTCTGGATTAACGATTCAATTAACTTATGCATAATTTTCTCCTATTTTCTTTGAGGTTTCCATCTATGGGTCTTCGGTTGCCAGCCCTAAGGAACAGATCTGCAAAAAATTTTTCTCATCGCAGAGGCGCAGGGCGCGCGAAGAATTATATTCTCTGCCTGAATTTTTGAGAGGGAAATTCAGGCAAAACAATCAGCCCTTGCGGGCAATTGAGAAATAATTTATCAAGCAAAAATTTACTTTTCTATTAATACTGCTTCAATCATTTAAATGTCAAACACTGTATCACGATGCGGCTTTTCTGATTAATTCTTCTCCCTTGGCGATAAGCTCATCATGATCGTCCGGTGGGGTCAAACTATCCAATAGTTCACGCGTGTGTTGGCGCAGGATATCATCGGCTTTGGGCTTGCCCGCAGCTTTCCAGTCGTCCAGTGCCAGATAAGGCCAGATACCCGAGCTAAAATTGGTTTCACGGCAAAGATTAACGGTCTGATCAGCCACCAAAAAGTTTCCGCCCAGGCCCATCGCTTTAATTTCATTTAGAGCGACGGCTTCATCATCCAGCTGGAATCCGTCGGCATAAAGGCGCGCCTGCCGGACAACTTCATTGGCGTAAACCGTAAAGGTTGAAGAGAAAACCAAAGATTCGAATCTGCCACCGACAAACGGCGCGAGTCCTACCTTGCCCAGACAGCTGGTCAAATGATTCATCCAGAGCGTTGCGCCTCCCAGCAAATCTGCACCCCAACCCAGACCGCTTCCGGAAGTCCCGGAATGGGGCAGACCGTAGTATGCCATCAATTCGGCGCAGGCCAGGTTGAGCGGCAGAATTCTGGGCGTGTAATAGCCCTGCATGTTTTGCATATCGAAATCATTCGCCAAAATTCCATAAATGGCCGGAGTACCTTCCCGGATGAGCTGGCTGAAGACCACCCCGGCCAATAGCTCGGCATTCAACAATGCCAGAGTGCCCGCGGGGGTTATGGGTGAGGTTGCCCCGGCCATGCCGACAGGATTATAGATATAGGGTAGATTGCGTTGGATGGCAGCAAATATTTTATCTGCTGTGCCTTCGTTTAAGACCAGCGGGGTAATCGGATTAACATAGGGGATAACAAAAGGTCGTGTTGCCAGATTGCCATGCAAATGTTCGAGAAGATCCATGACGGAATCAAAGCAATGATTCTCAGAAATCAGAATCACTAGTGGTTTGATGGTGTTGGCAACCATCTCCAGGGTACCGTAGAGGTCGATCAGGTCCGGCGGATAATCTTGAACAATGCCGGCGGTGGAAACCACATCGAAGCTTGCCAACGCATCACCGAGCCGGGTGGTAATCTCCATGTGGCGGCGGGTAAACGGTGTTACATCATCGTTCATGGGGTCCTGGTAGTAAAGATTGGTAACACCGGTGCCAAAACGGGTTTGTGAATCTGGAATATCTCCCAGCTTGAAAACAGGTTCTCCCCTGCGATTGTAAATTTCTACAACCGAAGGTGCGGCCTTCAATGCCCAGTCAACCAGCTCGGGCGGGATGCGCAGAATATTGTCTTTGGTTGATTTCCCAGAGGCATTTTCAAATACTTTTCTGGCTCGCTGCGAGTCGACTCGAATACCAATTTCTTCTAATATCTTTAACGAATAATTATGAATATGTTCGATTTGCTTTTGTGTTAAGACGCTCATTTTTGGTTTGACGTCATGCATGGCCCTCTCCTTGTTAATGATTTAGACTGGATTCCTTTGCCACAAAACGGCACCAATAATCAATGGAATATTTAACTAGGGTTCAAAGGTTCAGGATTCAGGGTTGCGCGTCACACGTTACGTGTTTCGTGTTTAGTATTTGGTGTTTGGAAAATCCGAAATCCGAAATCGAGAGAGCTTGCTTTTGCATTAGGCCTTTGTTAGGTTGAGTCGCTTACATTGGCGGAAGTTCGAAAGGAATATCCATGAAACCAAACACCAATACCGGCAGAAAAATAAATCAGGGATTCGGGCTCGATTCGTTTAGCGACGATGAGCTATATGAAATCCATCTGGCTACCCTTGAAGTCCTGGAAAAGACGGGTCTATTTATTGAAACCGACGAGGCCCTGCAGATTTTCGATGGCGCCGGCGCAGAAGTGGATCGCGGAAATAAAATCGTAAAGATCCCCCCATACGTGGTTGATGATGCCATCAGATCGGCACCCTCAAAAATAGTGTTGGCCGGCCGACGCCCGGAAAATGACACCATATTGGAAGCCGGGCAGGTTCATTTTACAAATTTCAGTGAAGGCGTAGAGGTCGTGGATCCTTATAACGGCAAACAAAGAACACCAATCAAAACGGATCTTGCCAATGCCGCAATCCTGGTTGACTACCTGAGCGATATTGATGTCTGCGAAAAAGCGGTGGGTGCCGGGGATGTATCCCAGGAGGCTGTACCGCTGCACAATGCAGAAGCCATGCTGGCCAATACGACCAAACATTGTTGCGTGGGACCCGGCAATGGGTTTTTGTTAAACAAACTGGTCGATATGGCGGCGATAATTGTCGGCGGCCTGAATAAGCTCAAAAAGCGCCCGATCCTGTCCTTTACCACCTGTCCCGTCAGCCCGCTGCAGCTCATCAAAGAATGCTGTGAAATCATTATCGCGTCTGCGCGCACCGGCTCGGTGCTCAATGTCTTATCCATGGCCATGGCCGGAGGCACCTCACCGGCCACACTTGCCGGAACCCTGGTTACTCACAATGCGGAAGTACTGGGAGGAATTACCCTGAACCAGCTGGCGTCCAAAGGCGCTCCGGTGATTTACGGCAGCTCCACTACTGCCATGGACTTGAAGCTGGGCACAGCTTCGGTGGGCACTCCCGAGTGTGCCATTATCAGCGCAGCGGTGGCCCGTCTGGCCCGCTATTATGCTTTGCCAAGTTACGTGGCCGGCGGATAGAGCGACGGCAAAATATCCGACACGCAGATGGGCCATGAAAAAACCCTGACCGGACTGATGGCAGCATTGGCAGGCGCCAATCTGATTTACGGGCCGGGAATGCTTGAAAGCGGAATTACGTTTGATTTTGCCCAGCTGGTGATGGACAACGAATTTGCCCGCATGATTAAACATACGATCAACGGCTTTTCCGTAAACAAAGACACGCTGGCAGTTGATATCATTGATCAGATCGGTCCGGCAAAAGACTTCTTGATGCATGCACATACGTTCAAACACATGCGAAGCCAATCCATTCCGGAACTGATAGACCGCAAAGGAAAAGAAGAATGGAAATCCGCGGGCAGTAAAGATATCTATGCCAGAGCTGCTGAAAAAGCCAGAGACATTCTGGATAATCACAAACCCGAACCGCTTCCGGAAAATGTTGCCACCAAAATTCGGTCAATTATCAAAGATACAGAGGAAGAGCTAGGAGTGTCCAAAATATAATTAACAAGGATTAAGGTCCGGGCCTTTCGATTTCGGATTGAAAGTCATAACAATTTAGGAATTGCGAATTTAGGAATTCAGGAATTAAAAGCACAGATCAAATTCTCTTTTCTCAATCTCAGATTCTCCAATTCCTCAATTCCTGAATCCCTAAATTTTTGAATTGCTGACACCTGACACCTGACACCCGAAACCTGATGCCAGAAAGACACCAATAACTAACAAAATCAAATTTAACGGAGAGTGTGAGTACATGAAGGACCAAATCATAACCCGGATGGGAGACGGAGAGCGCGTCAGTATTTCGGCTGCCGAAATTAAAGCCGATATTCTGACCGGCACGCAGAACGCTGCCCAAAGCGCCGATATTGCCGGGCTGCAATCAGATGAAATGGAGCAACTTTTCGATATCATTGCTGAACCCTCACGGGTGGTGAGTGTCTCACCGGGTGAAGAGGTTGTCGTGACCGATGACGGGTGCTCCATGAGCTTTTATGCCGGACAGGATAGCAGCGGTATCGGTATCCCAATGAGCCGTTTGCAGGCTATCCTCACATACGAGCGCGCCTGTGCTGCCGACACCACTTCCATGGGGCATAGCGATTACAGCTTTAAACCGGTGAAGCCGATTATCAATTTTGAGATGGGTGAGTATTACACTGCCTCTATGATGACAACCGCTCCGCTTTTTTATGGCGCCCAACCCAACATGGGGCTTTATTTTCAGCCGGATGGATCCCACCCCAATCCATCGGATCTTTTACCCCTGGGTAAAATCAATGAAGCCCGGGAAGCACAGGAATCTGCCGCCAGACAACTCCACGATGACCTGGTATTTGTAGGCAAAAAATTATACAGCATCGGCTGCGAAGGCCTCAATTTCGATACCTGCGGATCCGCTGGAGATGCTGATTTCTTAGCTGCTTTGCAGGCACTGGCGGATTTAAAAAAAGCCGCTCCCAATATGCCGGTGATCATGGGAGGATCCGGCGAATTTGTTATCGGCATGCACGGCGAGGTGACCTTTGATGGCAAACAGTTGGCCGGTATGTATCCCCATGACCAGGCAAAGATTGCACAAACGGCCGGCGCCAGTATTTATGGCGTCGCGATTAACATCAACACCAGTAAAACAATAGCGTGGAACATTGCCAGAGCCACGACGTTTGTAAAAGCAGCAGTAACGGCAGTTGACATTCCCATCCACGTAAATGTGGGCATGGGTGTCGGCGGTGTTCCCATGATGGAGGCACTCCCGATCGACAGTGTCACAAGGGCTTCAAAGTCGCTGGTCCAAATCGGAAAGGCAGATGGATTGTAGATCGGTGTCGGCGATCCTTTCGGCATGCACATTGCCCATATTGTTGCTTCGGGTATGGGAGGCATCCGGACCGCCGGAGATCTGGTGGCATGGATGCAGATGACCCGCAAGATGAAAATAAGCGAAGCCAAACAGTATGTAGCGGATAAACTGGATATCGCTGTCAGTGATTTGACAAATGAAGAGATCATGCGAGATCTCAGGGAAAAATTTGACATTGGCATCATCACTTCTGCTGCCGGCAGTGCAAAAGGCATCCGCGCAAAGCGAAATATTGCTGAATTGCTTGATATTAATATAAATTCTGTTGATCTGTTTGCATCACAATTTGCCCCGTTGAAGCAAACTTGAAAAAAAACTTCATTTCAATTAAAGATTGGGTTGACAAGAGGTTGTAAAACTATTTTAACGCGTTAAGCTCCGGCACACAATTTGATGAAACTTAAATAAATCAGAAAGGACGAAAAAATGTCGGAAGAAATTTTTAAGGAAGCATTTGATGCCATTGTGAAAGGAGATGCCGACTCGGCCACCGATGTCGCCAAGAAAGGATTGGACAAAGGTTTAGACCCGCTGGAATTGATGGACAAAGGATACATTCCCGGAATCAATGAAGTTGGCGATTTGTTTGAAACCGGCAGATTATTTCTTCCTGCTTTGATTTATTCGGCGACAGCGATGGAAAAAGCCACGGAGATCCTCAATGCGGCTATCCCAACCGAAAAAGCGCCGGTATCGGTTAAGGTAATCGTCGGCACCGTTGAAGGGGACGTTCACGATATCGGTAAAACCATTGTGGTGGCGCTGTTTAAGGCAAACGGGTTCGAAGTCATGGATTTAGGACGTGATGTTCCCATTGCCCGATTCATTGAAGAGGCTGAAAAGTTTGGTGCGCATATCATTGGATCCAGCACCTTGTTGACCACTACCATGGTGGTCCAAAAAGAACTGGAACAGGAATTGAAAAAGGCCGGCTTAAGAGACAAATATAAAACCATCGTTGGCGGTGCTCCCGTAACTCAGCGCTGGGCAGACCGCATCGGTGCAGATGCTTATGCCCAGGATGCCAGCGACGGTGTCAAGAAGGTAAAGGCCCTGTTGGCACAATAGCCCTGATTCTCAATAATTTTTTGACCGAAAAAAATACCCCATATTCGCGCCTT
>JASFPE010000219.1:0-8945 GCA_050116155.1 Desulfobacterales bacterium | reverse complement strand
GATTATAATGGATTTGTAAACGAAATGTAATCATTTTGAAGGTCTTCTGATTTATTGATTTATAGCCGCAATATCCACTTTCGCTATTTGTGAGGTTACATAATGCAACCTTCAAATGAAACTAAAATGAACTCTCCCCGCAGCAAGATGCGGGGAGAGTTCATTAATTCGGGTTGTTCGATAAGAAGCTTGTATAATCAGGTATTCCTATTAAGTGAACCTATTTCTGTGTCACTAAATCGAAAATATGGCGTCCGGCAGAGACATGAACCCAGGAAAAACGGCAACATTGCCAATAGAAAAAGCCCTAAACTCAGTTATTTGGGCTTTTCGTAATGTTTTTGGCGTCCCTAAAGATACTCTCTATTTAGCAGTGCTGCTTCCTGATGCTCAGAGCGCATTGTAAATATTACGAATTCTATCCAACTTTGACTTTTTCAACCCAATCATCCCATTGCCACAATCTGCGCTACGGTCTTATCGCCAAGACCCAACTTGGACAGAGTGGTCCCCTCCGATGCATAGTCCACCCCGTGTAAGACGGAGCTTAACCTCACGCATAACTCGGCAATCGGCACATCGATACCGGCCAGATGAGCCAGTTCAATGGCCGGCACGTGCAGACACGGCACATCCTCTGTGATGTAGCGGCTTCGGACATTATGACCGACAATGTCTTTGTACGGGCTCTCATCGCTGTTCACATACTCGAAATAGGTTCTGGATTCATTATGACCGTAATACATCATTAGTTGATCCATGGTCGACATGAGGTCCAACCCCAATGCCTTGCCGATAGCCATGCGCTCCTCATCCATTTTCATCATTTGCTCCGATATTAGCGGTGTCAAACCATCGATGTAATGTCTGAAAGTATCCGGATTTTTTTCAATATCACCGTAATTTAAGAGCACCGGCAGCGGATGGAGTGTGTAATTAACATTATCCAGGTCAATTGCCAGAAGATTTGATCCGGAAATAAAATTGATGTAGCCGCTGAAAACATCATTCATGACGTCGAGCACCGTTTGCGACGTTTCAGGTGGAGAGGTGGCAATCTTTAGTTGAAACTTTTTTTTATAGATCATGACGGTATTGTAATCCGATATGCGGCAGGCATAGGGCAGTGAAGCGGTCTCGGAAATGGAAATGTCCGGATGGACACCGGCATCCGACATCATCTTTTTTAGCAGAAAGCCGCCATAGTTGCCGGGTACGATGATAACATGCTGTCCGTCTTTCAAATGTGGAATCATTTTTTGAAATATCGGTGGATGCGCAAAAGACGGCACGACAATAAAGATTACATCGGCATCTCCTATGGCCGCTTTAATGTCCATAGTGACTCCCAGCAGTTTTCCCCCGACAGAGATATCACCTGATAGAAACATCTTCTTTTCTTCATTTAATTTCAGATAATCGGCAGTCTCTGCCAGCGGTTCATACATCACCACCGGATATCCCTTGTAAGCAATCTGCCCGCAGAACGCTCTGCCGCCGTTGCCGCTACCGAGGACGGCAAAGCTAAAGGTTTGGGTCATATGATTGAACCTCCTTTGAGTTTGAAATGGATCATTTTCTCAACGGACCACGGACTACAATCGACAGACGCCCTAATCGAGCTTTTCGGCGCGATTAGGGCAGTTCTTCTTCACGTTCAACGACAATCATTCCGCCCCCAATCACAACAACGTCGGCGTTACCCGGCAGCAAGATATTCTCCTTTAATCCTTGGCCATCAATGACACTTTGATAATTTCCCGGATGTCCTTTTCGAAATCCTTTTTGGGACCGCCCTGTTTGACCTGCCCCATGTCAAGCAAGTACATGTAGTCTGATACCTCGAGGGCCTTCATGATGTTCTGATCCACAATCAGAATAGTGGTGCCCTGCCGAGCCACCTGAATTAAGAGTTCATAAATTTCAGTCACAATCTTGGGAGCAAGACCGGTCGAGGGTTCATCGATCATCAACAACCTAGGCTTTGACATTATCTCCTTGCCCACAGAAAGCATTCTCAGGTATCCGCCGCTCAAATAGGTTGCCTTTTCTGCCCGCCGTTCAGACAGTACCGGGAAAAATTCGTATATTTCAGACAATCTTTCGGCAACTAATTTTTTATCATTACGAAACGTCCAGGCACCCAGCAACAGGTTGTCCTTGACGGACAACTGGGGAAAGGTGCTGTATTCCTGGAGCATGTAACTGATTCCCATCTGCTTCAATTGATAAGGCTGAAGGCCCTGGATCTCCTGGCCCTGGAAATTAATTTTACCCTGTCTGGGCTGAAGAAATCCAAAGATCGCCTTTAAAATGGTGGATTTGCCCGCTCCGTTGGCACCGATGATTCCGGTAATTGCTCCTTCCTTTACCTCCAGAGAGACATCGTTTAACACATCAATTTCTTCCACGTAACCGGCAGTAATATTTTCCATGGAAAGCATGGACATGTGATATATCTCCTAAATTCGTTTCAAACTATAGTAGAAAATTCATCAAATGATGACCGTTTTAGATTTTGAAATTCCGCTGATGACTTCTTTTTAATCTGACCTTGGCTTTTGTCATTTTATCATTCTGATTTCGAATTTGTTTCGAATTTCGATATTCGGATTTAAATTTTTCATAAGGTCATCGAACTTGAATAAATCCACTTGCAGCGGCGCTGCCATAAAAATAATTATTACCCCCCTAAATATGCGTCAATTACCTGGGGTTCATTGGCGACTTGTTCCATTGTGCCTTCGGCAATCAACTCGCCTTTGGCCAGTACGGTGACTTTGTCGCACAACGTGCTGACAGTCGGCATCTCATGACTGATAATTAGAAACGTAATGCCTTTTTCTTCGTTCATCATTCTAATGGATTTCAGGATAATCCCCTTGATGGACTGGTGAACCCCGGCAAACGGTTCATCCATAACGTAAAGCTGAAGATCCCGGCTCATGAATCCCCGCACTATCTGCAACAACATATTCTGGCCTCCCGAGAGGCTCTTGGCCAGCTTATCCTTAAGTCGCGTAAGTAGAGCAAAATCCAGCAGTTCCTCGGCCCGTGCCACGGCATCTTTTCTTGACTGCCCCTGGCAGAATGCGGGGATCAGCATGTTTTCCAGAACGGTCATATCACGAAAGACTCTGGCAACCTGAAATGTCCGCATGATGCCCAGTGAAGCAATAACATCCGGTTGTAAGCCGTCAATGCGCTTTCCGGCATAAAAAATATTCCCCTCCTCGGGTTCGTAAATCCCAGTGATGACGTTGATGAGGGTTGTCTTACCGGAACCGTTGGGGCCGATCAAGCCGCGAATCTCACCTTTTCCAATCTGCAAAGAGACCTTATTATTGGCAACCAACCCGCCGAATTTTTTAATGACCTTTTGTACATCTAAAAAAGGATAAGCGCCGTCGTTCATATATCCCTCCCCTATTGATACGCCGATACCGGCTCTTTCTCCTTGCCGAACCATTTCCGGACCCTCCTGACAAATTCCATCATACCGCCATTAAAAAACCGCATAATGATGATAACCAGGGCACTTAAAATGATGATTCGGATCTCAGACTGTTCCCTTAACAACTCCATGGTAATTCTGACCGTTATAGCGCCGACTATCGGCCCGGACTGGGTGCGCATACCGCCGATAACCACAAAAATGATGATCATCGCCATTTCGTTGAAGTCTCCTAGAACTGGGCTGATCAGACTGATGGTGTGACCGTAAAAAGCCCCCGCCATACCCGCAATACCGCTGGCAATGATAAAGGCTAGGACTTTATAGCGAACAATATTGACACCCATTGATCGTGCAGCGATGGCATCATCCCGAATCGATCTCAAATAATATCCGATGCGGGAACGCATCAGAAAGGCAATCAGGAGGACGCAAAGCACGGTGAGTCCGAGGAAAAAATAGTAGTAGGGCGTGGGCTGCAGGGTTCCGAAAAGCAGCGGCGCATCCAGCCCCCGGTCGCCGCCGGTAAAACCATAGTGCATTCTTAAATAGTTGCGGATCACTTCAGCAAACGCCCATGTAATCAGGGCCAGATAAAGCCCGTGGACCCGCAGGCACACAACGCCAAGCAGTAAACTCAGGAACATGGTAAATGCGATTGCCGCCGGTATACTCAGCCAAAACGGTGCCCCGGCTTTGGCCATCAATAGCGAGGAGGCATATGCCCCCAGCATACCAAAAGTGTGGTGAGCCAAAGAGAATTGCCCGGTATACCCGCCGAGCAGGTTCCAGCTGGCTGCCATAATGGCGTAGAAAAACGCCACGGTAAAAACATATTGCCAATAGTCGGAAATGAAGACCGGCAATACGAGGGCAATGGCAATAACGATAATAAGACCGAGTATTTTCAGGTTAGATAATTTCATTTGAAATCCAATCAACCATGAACCAGGATCTATCGGCTATGAGCTGTCGCCTGTCAAACCGCCCGCTCGGGTTTACCGAACAGCCCATATGGCTTTATCGACAGAACAATAACCAGCAGTATAAATCCATAGATATCGACAAACGACGGATGTATGAAGGCGGTCCCAAGGCTCTCCGCAATACCCAGTGAAAGGCCGGCCACCAGGATTCCCGGTATAGACCCCAGACCTGCAATAACAATAATTTCAAATCCACGAACCGTCGGAGCCATGCCGCACAGCGGGTGTACCAGAAAAATCGGAGCCAGCAATGCTCCGCCGGCACCCGCCAGAGCAGTCCCCAGTCCGAAGGCCAGGGTATCGTATTTAAGCACATTAACGCCGGCGGTCTGGACTCCGGGCCTGTTCTGTGCAACACCCTGGAAAGCTTTGCCGGTCCAAGTTTTTTTGATAAAGTAGTAAAATATTCCGAGCATGACCAAGGCGCCGATCAGCGCGACCAGACGATTCCCGCTGATTGGCAGCGTCAAAAGCTGGGTAGACCCCGCGTAATCGGGTGGTGTGTAAATGTAAGGACCGCCGATAAGAACTGCCATATTCCGCAGGAATATCGCCATTGAAATGGTAACAATGGTCGCATACTCCATCTTGGCTTCGATAATGCCGACGAACATCGGCTTGATCAGCATCCGTTGAACCACAGCTCCCAGAATAAATACGATAAATGCGGCAATAAAAATGCCCGCAAACCAGAACTGGGCACCGATGAGGTAGGTTAGCACTAAATATTGAACATAAGCCCCAATCATAAAGAATTCGCCCATGGACCAGTTGATCACTTTCATAATACCGTATATAAAATTGATCCCCATGGACATCAGGCAATACAGGACCCCCATGATAAATCCCGAGATTAAAAATTGACTGAAAAGATGAAGATCGATGGATCTATCCTCCTTTATAAATACGATACCCGGAAGCCTCGAGGTCCCAGCAGTCTTTGGTATCTGTTGAAAGGTTGTTCTTTAAAATCCGCTGGGTGGGAGCTTTGGCGAAATTACTCACAAACGTTATGTATCGTGGTATCTGGTAATACGGCATCCGCGGTTCACACCACTTGATAAAATCCAGGGGATCAAGCGTAATGCCGACAGCACATTTTATGAAAACCTTTAAATCCTGTTCACCGATTTCTGCGTTCACACCGACGACGGCACTTTCCTCAATGTCTGGGTGCGCGTTGATAATTCGTTCGACTTCCCAGGCGGAAATATTTTCGCCGCGACGGCGGAAACTATCTTTTTTGCGTCCCAGGTAGTAGAAATCACCCGCTTCATCACAGCAAGCCAGATCGCCGGTGTAGAGCCAACCGTTTCGCAGCTCGGCACCGTTTCCTTCTGAGTTTTCCAGATAGCCCCGCACGATCAGGCCGGGCTCTTTTTCCCGCATAGCGATTTCTCCGCATTGGCCGACGTTGACCGGTTGACCGTTGTCATCTACAATTCGAATTTCAAAGTACGGATAGGGTTTGCCGATTGAACCCACCTTGCCCGATTGATTAAGGGTTGTAAAACAGGATGCTTCAGTCATACCATAGACTTCGCGTATTTTGACACCAAACCGCTGTTCAAAAGCCTTCCAGGTGCCTTTATGGCAGCCTGCTCCAAACGCAATCTGCACGCTGTGATCTCTGTCATTCAGACCTGGGGGCTGTTTCAGTAAAATATCGAGAATTCCGCCAAGATAATGCAACTTAGTAACCTGATATTTCCTGATCTGGTCCCAGAAATGGGAAGCACTAAAGCGCGGTACAATTGCCAGTCTCACAGGCTCCAACAGCGCCAGAACACACATCTGGGCGCCGCTGGTGTGGTAAATCGGCTCCCATAGCAAAAAAACATCACCGGGACGAACATCAGCCGCCCTTCCCGCCGCAGCTGCACAAGTGGTCAACATCTTCTCGGTTAGGGGAGCGCCTTTGGGAGGCCCCGTCGTACCCGAAGTGAAAAAAATAGAACGAATTTCACCCATTGTCGTAGCCGCGCGTGGTGACTCAGAATCCCCTTGAGCAACGACGGCAAAATCAAGCGAATCCGACATTTCCTCTAACTTTTCCAAGTTACGGATGATTAAGGTATCAATTTTATCAACCGCTGAAATTGGCTTCAGGTAATGCCAGAATTCCGCATCAACAATTAACGCATGGGGGGCAGACTTTTCAATAATGAATTCCAGACTCGCACCCCGCAGATTGGTATTGATCGGCACCCAAACCGCTCCCAGTTTTGCCAAAGCAAAAAACGTAAATATGTGATCCGGGTGATTGGCCAAGATGACGGCCACCCGTTGACCCGCCGCAACGCCAAGCTCCGCCAATCCATTCGCCAGGCGGTTTACACGGGATTCCAATGTCCTGAAGGTGATTTTCCCCTCAGCATGGACGCCAAAGAGATCGTCAGGAGTTTGCCGGGCACGGATCTCCAACAGCTCGGCTATGGTTTTTTTTATTATCATTGAGTCAAAAGACCACAGTTGATAAAATTGATTGGGCCGAATCAACTCAACCCTTCCGTCGAGCGGCGTGTTCCTCAAGAAATTTTTTCATGATTGCCTGAGGTTCTCCGGTTGCATAAGATTCGTGATGATACCTGACAGCGGCGTCCAGGGCTTCTTGAAAACTTGCTTCGGTCACCTCTTGGAATCGCTGTTTATCCAGCCGCATGGCCACCGGCGGTTTTTTTGCCAGCATCCTGGCCATGCTGATAGCTTCATTCATCAATTCTTCCCGGGGAACCAGCTTGTGTATCAACCCGATGTGCTGACACTCCTGGGCATCCATCATCCGACCGGTCAAGGTTAGCTCGATGGTCCGGGAAAGGCCCAGCATTTCTCTCATAATCCACGGGCCGGTGATACTTAAAATGCCGGAGTTAATTTCGGGTTGCCCCATGGTAACCTCCGGGTGTCCGATACGAATGTCGGCAAGAAGCGCCACCTGAAATCCGGATCCGGCCGCAATTCCATTCAGGGCAGCAATTAACGGGATGGTTAAACTGCGAATCAATCCATACAAACTGCGCCATTCTTCAATCCAGAGTTCTGCACCATGTGGATCAAAGTTTTTGGCCTCTTCAAAATCCTGACCGGCACAAAACGCACGGTCGCCTGTTCCGGTCATAATGATGGCACGGATGACTTGATCGCTTTCGTAATGTTCAAGGGCCTCGGCTATTTCGTCTCGCATCGGTTTGTGCCAGGCATTTAAGATGTCGGGTCGATTCAGCGTAATAATCCCGATATTACTTATTTCTTCCGTCTTGATGAATTCGAACACTTTGATGACGTCCTCCCTTTAATAGCAAGCCCAATTTATCTGTCGGTTACGAAGGATGATGAAAGATGATGAGTTAATTGTCAGAAGTGAGTTGCCCGTTAAGATAGGGCTCCCCGCTCACATCAGCGGGGAGCTCTTTTCTATTCAAGTACCAATCAGCAAGGGTAAATCAATTTCCGGATGGAAATTGATCAGGGACCGGCAATCTTGCCGTCACCCCCGAATTGAGACGGATATACCAGTTTTGATTCCGTAAAGGCCTGACGCACCTCCGTTTGCTGGAGGATCAGATGCGGCGGCGATACATTGTGCCATTTCAAGCCCTGCGGCTCCTCGAATTTTACATTCCCGCTCCAATCTTGATAGGTCTTACCGACCAGCGCTTTTTGTAGGGCCTTGGGATCATCCGACTGGGCCTTGTTGAGAGCCTGGGCAATGACGAGCATTTCACCGAACACATTGAGTGCGTAAAAGGTCGGATCTTCACCGTGAGCAGCCTTATACTTGGCCGCCATCCAGTTGCCGGAATCGGTCATCAACATGCCGGGCTTGTAGTAGGAGGTGTACATAACCCACTTGCCTTTTTCCCCTACGGCATCCCAGTATTCGGGTCGCACCGGCCAGGCAAACGAACCGAGCATTTTCACCTGCGGGAAGAGCCCGATGTCATAGGCCTGTTTAACCATCAGATAAGCAGGAGGTCCGACACCTATGTTCACGATCAGATCCGGTTTCCAGGCTTTAGTCTCCAGCAACATCGGGGTCATATCCGTAATGGTTCGCGGGAAAATGATGGACTTGACTTCCATGCCCGCATCCTTGCCGAAATCTTTTACGTATTTTTCAAAACCAGTGCCGTAGTCTGTATCTTCGGCAATAACGGCCACTCGTTTAAAATTCATGTCCTTGGCGAAATCCACCCAGAATTTGGCCCGATCCGGCGTCAGAGACATGATGCTGAAAATATAGGGATTCTGGGACTCGGTAATCTTAGGGCTTGACGCACCCGATGAAAACAGGGGCACTTGAAGGTCCTGGGAGACTTTGTTCACCGCCAGACAAACAGAGCTGTGATATTGACCCACGACAGCCACCGCGCCGTCTTTCTGGACCAGCTTGCGGAATCCTGCAATCCCGTCGGCGGGAGTTCCGGCATCATCTTCCACAACCAGTTCCACGGACCTGCCGCCCAAAACACCACCCATCTCCTTATTGATGTATTCAATTGCCA